>CAYXQV010000159.1:0-6147 GCA_964467505.1 uncultured Hyphomonadaceae bacterium
TGCCAGTGACCGGGAGAGAGCCGATCCGCACGCGCTCCGAGGGCGCGCATCGCCTCTACCGTTCGCAGGACATCATCGCCCTCCAGGAGGCGGTGGATTTCACTTGTGCCGCCCGCCAGTCCGGCAAGAATTGCGGCGCGGTGAGAACAGGATTTGTCAGGCGGGGCAGCGACAATTCCACGAATGGCGGCGACAGGATGCGAGGTCCAGGTCACGGGTGCGCGGCTCCGGCAGCTTGGGGGGATACAAAATGAGCTTTGACAGGCCGCCCGGTTTCTGGCAAGCGCGCCGACTGAAAAACACTTTCAGAACAATTTCAAGGATGGCGACGTTGGCCAAGGACGATCTCGGGACCAAACAGTTGTGCCCTGAATGTGGCGCCAAATTCTACGATCTCAACAAGCGGCCTGCCGAGTGTCCGAAATGTGGCGCGCGTTTCGACCCGGAAGATGACATCGTCAAAACGACCAAGGCCAAGCTGAAGGCCCGCAAGGCCAGCACGTCACGACCAGACGACGATGATGAAGACGAAGATGTCGATGACGAGGTCGACACCGTGCGCGCCAAGGCCTCCGGCGACGATATCGATGACGAAGATGAAGGCGATGACGACGAGACGGCGCGCGAGCTTGGCAATGATGACGATGAAGTGGTTGTCGAGAGCACCGACGATGATGACGAGAGCGACGTGCCCGGCACCAAGGTGCCTGCCGGTTTTACCGAGGAAGGCGTCGACGATGATGATGACGACGTGGTCCTGGAAGACGACGAAGAGGATTTCGAGATCGACGGCGAGACCGATATCGACCTGGACGATGACACAGATGACAATACCGTCGATGACGAGGTTGATGACGACAGGGCTTGATTTCGGCCTGCGCGGCGCTTAGACACCGCTGTTCCCAAATACCCGGTCGGGGCCATAGCTCAGTTGGGAGAGCGCTTGAATGGCATTCAAGAGGTCGGCGGTTCGATTCCGCCTGGCTCCACCATCATCAGACGGACTGCCTGCTTCGGCGATGCCGGTGTGAACGGTCGTGCGCGGATCTGCCAGGCCTTCGCAATTCCTGGCATGACACTCCACCTGCCCAGCCGGCACGCGGCGGGCCATGATTGCAACGACACCTTCGCGACGTCACCCTTTCCGCCCCGCCCAATCGCGAGTTGACCGGCCTGTTCGGCCCGCCTACCAGTGGTGATAGCGCAGTATACAGAACGCGACATGCGAGGAGGTAACCCATGGTCGAGGTGGATCAGAAGGAACTGGCGGAGTATTCACAGGCCGCAGATGCCTGGTTTGCCGAAAATGTCGAGCGTGATCCGGGCTTCATGCTCCCGCTGACCTTCATGGAAGTGGGCACAGACCAGCAATTCGAATTCCTGCGCGCCTGGCAGAACAAGGTCTGGGAGGCAGGCTATCTCGGCGCAGCCTGGCCAGAGGAATATGGCGGCCGGGGCCTGCCTGAGGCGTTCCAGCGTGCTGCGACAAAGGCGATGCGCCGCCATCATGGCCCGATCATGCTCAATGCCATCGGCCTGAACTGGACCGGCCCGCTGCTGCTCGATATCGGCACGCCCCAGCACAAGGCGAAATATCTCAAGCGTATTCTCTCAGCCGAGGATATCTGGTGCCAGGGATTTTCCGAACCAGAACACGGCTCCGATCTCGGCAATGCCCAGACCCGTGCCGTGCGTGATGGCGAGGAATATGTGATCAACGGCTCCAAGATCTGGACCACGCAGGGCAATTATGCCGATTACATGATCCTTCTGGCGCGCACCAACCCGGATGCCCCGCGCAAATATGACGGGCTGAGTTTCTTTCTCGCACCCATGAAAACCGCCGGTGTCGAGACCCACCCGATCCGCAAGCTCACCGGCGAATACGGCTTCACCCAGACCTTTTTCACCGATGCGCGCATTCCCGCTGACGGTCTGATGGGAGAGGAGGGCCAGGGCTGGAAGGTCGCCATGCGCACGCTTGAATATGAGCGCGGCGCACGCGGTGGCCAGCCGGGCGGCTATGTCATCAACGAGCGGGATGCCTTCGATGTGCTCGACCTGGCCCGCCGCATGACACGCGGTGGCCGGCCCCTGCTCGAAGACCCCGTTCTGAAGGACCAGCTGATGGATTTCATCATCGAGATCCAGGGCAATCGCCTGTGCCAGGAGCGCCAGAAAGTCGCCCCGCTGGTCGCTGACCGGCCGATGGGCCTGCCCCTGTCATCCAAGCTGATGAGCACCGAAATGGTCCGCCGCCTGAATGCATTCGCGGTCACTTTGACCGGCGCGCGTGGCGGCTACTATGTCGGCGACGAGAATGCGGTCGATGAGGGGATCTGGACGCGCGGTTATCTCAACGCCTTTTCCGCAACGATTGGCGGAGGCACCTCGCAGATCCAACACAATATCATCGGCGAGCATGTGCTCGGCCTGCCAAAGAGCTGAGCGGCGCGGTGGAGGAACACGACATGGAAAATCTGGGCCGTATCGGCTTTTCCGAAGAACAGGCCGACCTGCTGGAAGTGGCGGATAATTTCTGCCGCGCGCGCTCGCCGATCGAGACCGTTCGTGCGCTGATCGAGGATGAGACCGGCCATGACAGCGCCATCTGGCAGGAAATCGCTGAGCTTGGCTGGCTCGCCATTGCCATTCCGGAGGAGTATGGCGGCATCGGGCTCGGCCTCGGCGAGGTGGTTCCCGTGGTCGAGCAGATGGGCCGCCGGCTGCTGACCGGGCCGTTTGTGTCCACGACGCTCGCCGCGCAGGCCATCGCGGCAGGGGGAACGCCGGCACAGAAAACACACTGGTTGGCACAGCTGGCATCCGGCACTCCGGCGGCCCTCGCCCTGATGGAGGCAGACGGCAACTGGGAGCTTGACGCCATAAGTGCGCAGGCAACTGGCGATGACACGCTGGCGCTGTCCGGGCGCAAGATACTTGTCGAGAATGCCGGTGTGGCCGAACTGATCATCGTCTCGCTCATCCATGACGGCGCACCGACCCTCGCTTTGGTCGAGGCCGGTGACCTGCCCGATGGCGCCCTGCGCCGCGAGACGGTGATCGACGAGACGCGCCGCAGCTTTGAACTGACGCTTGACGGCATTGAAATCCCGGCAAGCCGGCTGATGCCGCCCGAAACGGCCCCCGCCACGCTCGCCCATCTGGGCCTTGCGGCGAACCTGCTTGCGAGCGCGGAGATGACCGGCGCAACGCAGGCCTGCATCGACGACACGCTGGACTATCTCAACACCCGCAAACAGTTCGGCAAGCTGATCGGGTCCTACCAGGCGCTGAAGCACCCGATTGTCGACGCCTATGTCGGTTATGAACAGGCGCGCTCGCACCTTTACAGCGCCGCGCATTGCTTCAGCGAACAGGGCACTGGCGAGGTTGCCACACGCATGGCCCGGGCCGCGGTTGACACGGCGCTTTCCTTCGCCGCCGACCGCGCCATCCAGTTTCACGGCGCCTTCGGGTTCACCTATGACTGCAACGCCCAGCTCTATCGCCGCCGCGCCATCTGGCATGCCGCCCAGCATGGCGACGCGACCTGGCACAAGCGCAAACTCGCCGAACTGCTTTTATAGCGGGCCCGGCGGACAACGAGACAGCCCTGAGCAGGCCCCATCGCGAAGGCGAAGCCGAAGCGGGCGGTCAAACAAAACAGTCCTGAGCGCGATCCATGTGAGGGCCGCAGGCCCGATACGGGGTCAGAATTGATGCGCCCCTCTCTTGGCCAGCAGTTCCCGTTCTCCATAAGCGATCCGCCTCACTGTCGCTGACAGGAAAACCAATGAAACTCCTCATCGGTGAGGTGCGGCCGCCCTTCGACTTCGCTCAGGATGAGGCCCGCGTCTCGAAGGATGGGCCGCGTGAGCTGGTTTTTCAGCAGCCTGCTAGACCACGCCGGCCACAAGCAGGTCATGCATGTGCACGAGGCCGACCGGCCGGCCATCCTCGACGATGAAGATCTGGGTGATCTTGCGGGCGTTCATCTCGCGCAGGATGTCGGCGGCAAGGTCCGTCGGCGCCATGACAACCGGATTGCGGTGCATGGCCTGGGCAATCGCTTCGGGACGGCTGGGCGCGAGCACCAGCCGGCGCACATCGCCATCCGTCAGTATCCCGGCCAGCCGTCCGGCGGCGTCGCTCACACCGACACAGCCCAGTCCCTTTTCGGAGATCATCGCAATCGCCGCATCAAGGCGCGCAGTCTCGCCAACCAGTGGCAGCGCGTCTCCCGAATGCATCAGGTCGCCCGCGGTCTGGAGCGATGCACCAAGTTTGCCGCCGGGATGATAGGCCTTGAAATCCTCCGCCCGGAAGCCGCGCGCCTCAAGCAGCGCAACCGCCAGCGCGTCGCCCAGCGCGATCATCATCGTGGTGGAAGAGGTCGGCGCGCGTGTCTCCGCGCAGGCTTCCGCGACATCGGGAATGGCAAGACAGATATCGCTCGCGCGGCCAAGCGCGCTTTCGGCCACGGCTGTCATCGCAATCAGCGTCACGCCATGGCGGCGGCAATAATGGACAAGATCGTCAAGCTCGCGTGTCTCTCCCGATCGCGACAGGGCAAGCACGCTATCGGCCTGCGTGATCATGCCGAGATCGCCATGGCTGGCCTCGCCCGCATGCACGAAGTAGGCCGGCGTGCCGGTGGAGGCGAGGGTGGCTGCGATCTTGCGCGCGATATGGCCGGACTTGCCGATACCCGAACAGATCAGCCGGCCATCACGTTCCAGGACAGCCTGGACAGCGGCAACGAACGCGCCGTCAAGACTGTCGCGAAGTGCCTTGAGTGCGTCGATTTCAAGCTCGATGACCTTGCGGGCTGTGGCGAGTTCGGGTCGCTTATCCATATGTGCTCCGGCCAGGCATGTTGCAGCCCATGATCAATAGCGCCGCGCCTGCCGGAATGAAAGCCGCGCGCCGACAGTCGAAACGCCAGCCATGCGATCGGCGCAGGGCCTGGAGCGTTTTTCGACGACGCCGCCCGCGAGGCGATCACCAAAAGCCGCCAGCCAGTCTGCCAAGCCCTGATTATCCTGGTGAGCCGTACAGGATTCGAACCTGTGACCCGCTGATTAAAAGTCAGCTGCTCTACCGACTGAGCTAACGGCTCTCCCAGAAAGGCGGGTAAATAGAGGGATCGCCTCGCAAGGTCAATGAATGCGCTGCCGGTTATGGCTTGCCAGCATGGTTTTTTCCCGCTTTCGTAGCGTCATGATCATGACCATCCGCCTGATGGCGCTCGCAGCCCTGCTGGCACTGCACGCATGCGCAACAAATACGCGCGAGCCCGACACCGAAAACGCGAATGTCGGTGAAGCGGCCGACAGTGCCGTGCGCCAGACGCGGGACGGGCTGACCGATGCCGCACTCAGTCCGCTGGAAGACCTCAACCTGCGCCGTGAAGACATCCCTGCGCGGCTTGCCGGGCTGGACACGCCCTATGGCCTGACGGAGGATCAACCGCCCGATTGTGCGATGATTGCCGAGGCGGTGTCGCATCTGACAAGCGTGCTCGGCGAGGATGATGATCTGCCAGCGCCCGATGATGATGACGACGAAGACAGGGCCCAATGGGCTGCCGACAGATCCTCGGACGCTGCGCTCGGCGCGGTCGCATCCGAAGCGCGCGGTTTCATTCCGTTTCGCGGCCTCGTCCGCGATGCCACAGGGGCGTCTGCGCATTCAAGGCGTGTGGTGCGGGCCTACCGGCTGGGCGGCGAGCGGCGCGCCTATCTGAAGGGTTATGGCGAGGCGCTGGGCTGCACCTGGCCGGCCGCACCGCTGCGCGAGATCGAAGGGCGTGAACAGAAGATCGAGTTTCGCGGCGACAAGCCGGAATGATCAGGCGCGCGGCTGCGAGGCTGTGTCTGCCCAGCGCGCACTCAACTCGCTGCGCAGATCGGCAAATGTCCCCGCTTTGATCGCTGCGCGCATCCTGCCCATCAGCGCCTGGAAAAAGGCGGTATTGTGCCATGACACCAGCATCGGCCCGAGATATTCCCCGGACTTGAACAGATGGTTGAGATAGGCGCGCGAATAGTCCCGGCTGGCCGGGCAGTCGCTTTCCGGGTCGAGCGGATCGGTGTCCTCTGCAAATTTCGCATTCTTCAGGTTGACCGGACCGTCCCATGTCCA
>CAYXQV010000160.1:0-4337 GCA_964467505.1 uncultured Hyphomonadaceae bacterium
GCGACCGCTCGGGCGTGGTGATCGAGCCGATGCTGACCGACCAGTGGTTCGTGAATGCCGAGGAATTGTCGAAAGAGGCCCGCGCGGCGGTGGCCGATGGGCGCACCGACTTTATCCCGGACAATTGGAAAAAGACCTATTTCAACTGGCTCGACAATATCGAGCCCTGGTGCATCTCGCGGCAACTTTGGTGGGGGCACAGGATACCGGCTTGGTATGGACCGGACCGAGATCACTTTACCAATATATCGAAAAGGAAGACTTTTGTTGCTGAGAGTGAATCGGAAGTTCTTGAAATTGCCAAGCAATACTACGGCGAAGAAATAGATGTTCACGTTGGAGATTGGGGCGGCAATGCTGGGCTAGACGGACGAGAAGGACGCGGTGGGTTCGGGCTGAGCGGCGGAAGGCCAAGCTCAGCTCAACTCACTCAAGACCCCGACGTTCTCGACACCTGGTTCTCCTCAGCGCTCTGGCCGTTCTCGACCCTTGGCTGGCCGGAGGAAACGCCGGAACTGGACGCTTTCTATCCCGGCGCGGTGCTGGTCACGGCGTTTGACATCATCTTCTTCTGGGTCGCGCGGATGATGATGATGGGGCTGCATTTCACCAAGCAGGTGCCGTTCAGGCACGTCTATATCCACGCGCTCGTGCTGGACGAAAAAGGCCAGAAAATGAGCAAGTCCAAGGGCAATGCCATGGACCCGCTGGATCTGATCGACGAATACGGCGCCGACGCGCTGCGCTTCACCCTGGCCGCCATGGCCGCGCAGGGACGCAATATCCGCCTGTCGAAACAGCGCGTGGAGGGCTATCGCAACTTCTCCACCAAGCTGTGGAATGCCGCGCGCTTCTGCCAGATGAACGAGTGCGCCAACTGGGAGCCCGATCTCGACCCCGTCAGTCTCAACGAGACGGTCAATCGCTGGATCGTGCACGAGACCGCGCGCACATTCGCCGAGGCCACACAGGCGCTGGAAGATTACCGTTTCGACGGCGCGGCCGGCGCCGCCTACCGCTTTGTCTGGAACATATTCTGCGACTGGTATCTCGAACTGATCAAGCCGGTGCTCAATGGCGAGGATGAGAATGCCAAGGCCGAGACCCGCCGCACCGCCGGCTGGGTGCTCGACCAGATCCTGAAGCTGTTGCACCCTTTCATGCCGTTCGTGACCGAAGAGCTCTGGGACAAGCTCTCCGAACATGGGCCCGAACGCGACGGCTTCCTGATGCTGGAAGACTGGCCGGCTTTCGGCGAGGATTTCGCCGCGCACAATGCCAGCGCCGAAATGGACTGGGTGATCGCACTGATCACCGAGATCCGCTCGATGCGGGCCGATCTTGGTGTGCCGCCGGGCGCGCGTGTTCCCGCCGCCCTCGTCAATGCCGGCAAGACAAGTGAGAAACGCCTGCAAAGACATAGCGGCGTGATCGAGAGCATGGCCCGGCTGGATGAGATCCGGCTCGAGCGCGACGTGCCCGGCGATGCGGTGTCTGGCGTCATCGCAGAGGCGACGCTGGCGCTCTCCATCGCCGACCATATCGATATCGGCGAGGCCCGCAAAAGGCTCGACAAGGATATCGGGGCACTGGAAAAGGATGTCGCCGGGCTGGAGAAAAAGCTCGCAAATGCGAATTTCATCCAGCGCGCGCCGCCCGAAGTGGTCGAGGAAAACCGCGAACGGCTCTCTGACGGCAAGGTCCGTCTGGAAAAGCTGCAAGCCGCCATGAAAGGCCTGGAAAAGCTCGCCTGAGGCTTGCCGCCCGCTGGCGCCCATGCCAGCGATAGGGGCGCGGCACTCCCCGTGGAGGCGTGACGAAAAGGGAGACAGGACATGAGACTGCCAGCGATGCTCGCCGCACTTTGCGGCCTTGCCGTGACAGCCTGCGCCAGCCAGCCGGCCCCGGAGCCGGTACAGCGACCGGAATGGCGCCTTGCGATTCATGGCGGGGCCGGTGTCATCACCCGCGAAAACATGAGCGCCGAGCGCGAGGCGGCCTACCGCGAGGCGCTGCAGCTCGCCCTTGGCGCGGGCGCCGAAGTGCTTCGCCGCGGTGGCAGCGCGGTTGATGCGGTTCAGGCCGCCGTCGTGGTGATGGAGGATGACGCACTGTTCAATGCCGGCAAGGGCGCGGTCATGACAGCTGCCCGGCGCCATGAACTCGACGCCTCGATCATGTCGGGCGCTGACCGCAATGCCGGGGCAGTTGCCGGTGTGACCACTGTGCGCAACCCGATTTCGGCCGCGCGCGCCGTGATGGAGGAGTCCGAGCATGTCATGTTTTCGGGCGATGGCGCCGACAGGTTCGCCCGTGCCCACGGCGTCGCAACCGTCGCCAACAGCTATTACACGACCGAGCGGCGCCGCGACGCGCTTGATCGCGTCCTGCGCGAGCGCTCGCGCACCGACGCTGACCGCCACGGAACCGTCGGTGCGGTCGCGATTGACCGCGAGGGCCACCTGGCCGCGGCCACATCCACGGGCGGAATGACCGCCAAGGCCGCCGGCAGGATTGGCGACAGCCCGCTGATCGGTGCAGCCACCTATGCGCAGGACGGTGTCTGCGCGGTCTCGGCGACCGGCCATGGCGAGTATTTCATCCGGGTCGGCGTCGCCAAGACCATCTGCGACCGGGTCAGGCTGGCCGGCGAGGATATCGAGACAGCCGCAGGCATCGCGCTCGGCGAGGTGGCCGGCATGGGCGGGGATGGCGGCGTCGTGGTGATGGATGGCAATGGACAGGCCGGTTTCGTCTTCAACACGCGCGGCATGTATCGCGGCGAAATCGATGCGAGCGGTGCACGCACCGCGATTTATGAGAAACCCGCCGACCCAGTGGAATAGCAGCCTGTCAGAACGTCGCCGGATCGGTAAAATGCAGCCAGGCGCCGGTTTCCGGATGCGCAAAGCGAAGAGACACCGCGTGCAGATGAAGTCGCGGCGCGCACTGCAAGGCAGCCGGGTGGGCATATAATGTATCACCAAGGACCGGATGCCCGATCGCCGCGAGATGAACGCGGAGCTGGTGAGAGCGCCCGGTGACCGGACGAAGCCTCAAACGGCTCGTGCGCGCGCCAGCCGCGATGACCTGCATATGGGTCAGGCTGGGTTTGCCCGCGAGCCGATCAACCATCTGCCGCGGCCGGTTGGGCCAGTCTGCAATCAGTGGCAGGTCGATCTCGCGAATTGCCGGATCGGGGCGGCCCCACACGCTGGCGACATAGTCCTTTTCGACCGCGCGCTGCGCAAATGCGATGCCCAGCCGTCGCAGGGCTTCATCCGAGCGCGCGAAGAGCATGAGCCCGGAGGTTTCCATATCGAGGCGGTGAACAGCGCGGGCGCCGGGAAAAAGACCTGCCACGCGCGACTGTAGGCAGTCGGCCTTGCCCGCGCCGCGTCCTGGCACTGACAGCAGCCCCGGCGGTTTCGATGCCACGATGATGGCCGTGTCAAAATGGAGAATCCTGACCGGCCCGGCGGGCGGCTGGTATGAGCTGCTCACCTGGCTGCGGCCACGGCATCCTGCAATGGCGCCGCGCTTTGCGCAGGAAAGTGCACGGCAAAGCTTGTCCCCTCCGGCCCGCTGGCGACAAGCTCAAGATCACCGCCCATCGCTCTTGCCAGGTCGCGCGCTATCGCAAGGCCAAGTCCCGTGCCGCCGCGCTTCTGGGAGGCGGAAAACGGGCGAAAGAGCGTGTCGCGAAGCGCATCGGGCAGGCCGGGACCATTATCGGCCACGATCAGCAGGCCCTTGTCGTAATCCAGCCTGACGCAACCGTCCCCGCCCATCGCCTCGGCGGCATTGCGAACAAGGTTCGAGACAATCCGGTGAAGATGCTCGGGGTCGGCTGGCACCTGCACGGCGGCAGGCAGGTTATTGTGCAATTGCGTGCCCGGCTGCTGGCTGAGGGCCTCTTCGGCGGCCTCCGTAACAATCGCGGCGAGGGCGACATTCTGGAGGTCGGGCGCAGGCGCGCTCGCCTTGCCATATTGCAGTGTCTGCGTGGCAAGATTGATGGCGCGTTGCAGCGCACGTTCGAGACGTGGCGCGGCGCGCTGGACACGCTTGTCCTGCGAGCGTGCAAGCCCCTCGGAAACAAGCTGCGCTGCGGCGAGAGAACCGCGCAGGTCGTGATTGATCCGCGCAACGGCCTCACCCAGTTCGGCGAGGCGCTCACGCTGGCGAAAGCTCTCGGAAACCGCACGCTCCATATCCGCCAGCGCATTCTGGGCGCGACCAATCTCGTCCCTGCGCGCGGTCGGCTCCAGCCGCCGGCTCCAGCTTCCCGGATCGTCGCGAAACTGTTCGACCGACATCGTCAGACGCCCGACCGG
>CAYXQV010000160.1:4437-6143 GCA_964467505.1 uncultured Hyphomonadaceae bacterium
ACGGCGAGCACTTCGGCATTTACCAGCAAGGACTGCGAGAGTTCTTCGGACACCTCCCGCATCGGCGCCGCATCAAGCGCGAGCGCTGCGATCCTTGCCGCCTGCGCGCGCTCGTCAATCCACGAGGCACGATAGCTCGCAGCGCTCGGCACGAAGATCAGTGCCTCTACGAGCAGGATGATGGCAATTGTCAACCAGAACAGCCTGAATGAAAGGCTGTGATACCAGCCCGGTTTGCCGGTTTCGTCTGTCTTTGCTGTGGCTTCCATATCGGAAGATAGCCTTACGCCAAGCTGGCGCAGCGTTAAAGACCTTATCGCTCAAACCGGGCGGGCAGCGCCCCAACTGACAAAGCCGGCAATTTTCGGGGAATTGGGCAGGTACATTGTCTCGGCCCCGTCAGTGCGCAGTCCGCTGGCCTCGAACATCGCAGTGATGTCGCGGGTGAGGTGACAGCCCCCGGCAAGCCGTTTCCAGACCGGCTCGATCCGCAACTGCCATTTGGCAACGCCTTCATCCGGGGCAAGGCCGTGTTCGGAAAACAGGACCCGGCCACCCGGCTTCAGGACGCGGCGGGTCTCTGCCAGAGCGGCCTGCCAGTCAGGGATGGTGCACAGCACGAAGGTGATCATCACCGTATCGACGCTGTCATCCTCCAGCGGGACCGCCTCTGCGCCAGCCTGCATGAACTCGACCCGGCCCTTCATCGGCGTGTCTTCGAGCGCCTTGCGGGCACGCGGGATCATGCCGCCAGAGGGCTCGAGTGCGAACAGCCGCTCGACCTTGGCGGGGTCGTAATAGCCGAAATTGGCCCCCGCCCCGCAGCCAAGCTCAAGCACGCGGCCCTCAGCGAGCGGGACAACCTTTTCGCGCTGCTTGCGGATCGGCTTTGTCGAACAGGCCGCCGAAACCAGCGGCGGAACCACATATCTTTCCCAAAGACCCATGATAAGAGCCTACCCGCCATTTTCCGGCGCGGCAATCGGATTTGCCGGCTCGCCAACCCGTGCCCGGGTCGCGGCATTTGCAGAACGCGCGATCAAGGCATCCTGCGTGATGAAGATCCGATAGGACAGACCGTCATCCATCGGGTTGTAGACGCCCGATCCGTAGGAGGCATCGTGGACGCCGAAACGCGTGCCATATTCCCTGGCCATCTCACGCACATCAAGCCCCGGGCTCGGCGAGAGCACAATCCCGTTGGTTTCGTCGGCGCGGTTGACATCGGTATAGCGACCATAAAGCCGGTCCAGCTTGTAGACGCTGTCATAGCCGAGCATGTTGGAGAGAGGTTTGAACTTTATGACGCGCGCATTCAGGTCCCACTCATTGCCCCTCAGCGTCACTTCGTCCGCCTTGCCGCCCGGATAGATGATTGTCGCAATGAATGTCTCGGGCTCTCCGGCCGCCTCGAAACTGATCGTGGCCACTTCGCGCTCATGGGTCAGGCGTTTGTATGTCTGCAGGTTGAGACCGGCAAAGGCGATCACGCCGGCAAGACCGAGAAAGCCGACACCGAACAGCAGGCGCGCGCCGCCCGTCGCCACCTTCATTTTCGCTATGCGTGCAAATCCCGCAAAAAGCAGCATAAGCCCGACAACTCCGGCAATCGCCGGAAGAATCCACCAGATCAGCATTGTCCTGTCTTCAACCCCTTTCTTTCAGCGTGACGGCTCCAGACCTTTCACGCAACTGACCACCCCTTG
>CAYXQV010000161.1:0-6095 GCA_964467505.1 uncultured Hyphomonadaceae bacterium
GATCTCGTCAATGCAGCCGATGCGCAGGTTGCTGCGGCCGGGCGCGATACGCCTATCCACCTGCTGGCAACAGCGCCGCAGGCACGCCAGCGCGATCCCGCCGAGCGCCTGTCACAACAGGAGATGCGCCGGCGGCTCGACACGCTGGAGCCCGTCTCATGGGGTGTTGACAGGCCAGCCGCCCTGGCAAGGCTTGATGAAAGCGGGCTTGCCCCGTCACGCATTGTCTGGATCACCAGCGCGATCAGTGACGGCACCGATCTCGATTTCGCTGACGCACTCGCGGCGCGCGGCGCGCTGTCAATCTATGCGGCAAGCCCCCGCGGTGCTGCGGCCATCACTGCGATTTCCAGCGATGCGCGCGGTGTCGCCGTCACGCTGCGCAGGGCCGGTGGCGGCGATCCGGTCGATCTCAACATCTCCGCGCTCACGCTTGATGGAGCGGCCCTTGCCACATCGCCGGCACGTTTTGAAACCGATGCGCCCGAAGCGATTGCGCGCTTCGACCTGCCGGGCGCCGCGCTCAGCCGCGTGTCGCGTTTTTCCGTAACCGGCCGGCAGGGCGCCAGCCTGACCTGGTTGTGGGACAGCGCCGAGCGGATGCGCCGGGTCGGTCTGGTCTCCGGCGGCGGATCGGCCCAGCCGCTGCTGTCGGATGTCCACTATGTCCGCAAGGCACTGGAGCCATTTGCCAACACGATTGAAGGCGAGCTGGCAGAAATCGTCCAGGCCCGCCCCGATGCGATCATCCTGACCGATATCGGCACCATATCACCCGACGCGATCGAACCGCTGACCGACTGGATCGAGAGTGGCGGCGCCCTGATCCGCTTTGCAGGCCCGAGACTGGCGGCCCAGAGCGACACGCTGCTGCCGGTCGCGCTGCGCCGGACGGCACGTTCTCTTGGCGGCGCCCTCGCCTGGGACGAGCCGCAGGCCCTCGACGCGTTTCCCGAGACATCGCCCTTTGCCGGTCTCGCGCCGCCTGGCAATGCCAGGATACGCCGCCAGGTGCTGGCCCAGCCCTCTGCGGACCTGCAGTCGAGAACCTGGGCGCGCCTTGAGGATGGCTCACCAGTTGTCACCGCCACATCACGCGGCGCCGGGACGGTCATCCTGTTCCATGTCACAGCCGGGCCCGACTGGTCGGACCTGCCCTATACCGGCACTTTCGCCCAGATGCTCCGCCGGGCCATCGCAGCGGGACGCGGCGAAACCCGCTCCGACGAGGAAGGGGCCTACTCCCCGCGCCTGACACTCGACGGTGCCGGACGCCTCATCACCCCGCCAGGACATGCCGCACCTGTCTCCTCAGACGCCTTCCAGACGGTCATGCCCTCGCCCGCACATCCTCCCGGCCTCTACCAGGGACCAGCCGGGACGCGTGCCATCAATGCCGCCGCCGGGGCGCGCCCGCAGCTTATCGAGAACTGGCCGGCGCGTGCGCAACTGCTTGGCGATGCCGAAACCCGGCGTGCTGAACTGGCCGGCCCGCTCTTGCTTGGCGCACTTGGCCTGATTGCCCTGGACCTGCTGATCGCCCTGGCGATGGCCGGGCGCCTGCCCCTGGCACGTTCGCGCATGGCGGCGATGGGCCTGGCCGCCATCCTGTCTGTCGGGTTGCACGAGCCGGCCAGTGCGCAAGGTTTTGCCCGCCCTGTAGCGGAAGCTGGACTGACAAAAGCCGAGGCTGCGGCGGTGAACATGCGATTTGCCTACGTCCAGACAGGCGATGATGCGCTTGACGCGCGCACCCGCGCGGGCCTTGTCGGCCTGTCGCGCATTCTCTTCCTGCGCACCTCGGTCGAGCCTGCGCCGCCTCACGCGGTCATTCCCGGCAGCGACGCGCTGGAACTCTACCCGCTTGTCTATTTTGCCCTGCCCGACACGAACGAACCGATAAGCGACATGATGGCTTCAGCGCTCAACCGCTACATGCGCAATGGCGGCGCGCTGGTGATCGACACACGGGCAGGCGGCGATTATGCCGGCAGTGGCCAGCTTGACGGCCTCGGTGACCTGCTTTCCGGGCTCGACGTGCCACCGCTCGCGCCGGCAAACCAGGACCACGTGATCACGAAGAGTTTCTACCTGATCGACGGGTTTCCGGGCCGCTATTCCGGCCATCCCCTCTGGCTGGAAACGGCTGGCCCCAGCGAAAAGATGAGCGGCGATGGCGTCTCGCGCCTGTTCGTCGGCTCGGCAGACTGGGCCGGCGCGTGGGCCATAGATGAGCGCGCAAGGCCGCTGGTCTCGGTCGATGGGGGAAGCCAGCAGCGCGAACTGGCCAACAGGTTCGGCGTCAACCTGGTGATGTATGTGCTGACCGGGAATTACAAATCCGACCAGGTCCACCTGCCTGCCCTGCTTGAACGGCTGGGTCAGGATGGCAGCGATGACGCCGAGGAGGGCGATTTCGAACTCGAGGACCTGCCCTCGTCGATCAGGGATGGGGGACCGCGCTGATGGAAACGGCGATCAATGTCACCCGGCTCGGTTTTGAGCCCTGGCCCGGCTGGGCACTGTTCTGGGCGGTCGCAGCGATTGCGGGGCTTGTCTGGCTGGTCTACGCATTTTCGCGCGGCAAGGCCCCCGTCTCGCGACTGCTGGCGATCGCGCTGATGCTGGCAGCGCTGGCGAACCCCTCGATCGTGGAGGAAGAACGCGAGCCGCTTGCCTCGGTCGCTGCCCTGATCCTTGATCGCTCCGAAAGCATGCAGTTCGGCAACCGCTCGCCGGCCGCACAGGCCGCGCACGCCGCGCTGAAGGAGCGCCTGGAAGCACTGCCGGGCCTGGAGGTGCGCACCCTCCAGACCGACCCGGCGAGCAATGGAACAAATCTCGTTGCCGCCCTCGAAGGCCTGATGGCCGATGTCCCGCGCGAACGTGTTGCCGGGGCGGTCCTGATCACTGACGGACAGGTCCATGATATCCCGGTCGATGTCTCCCGGCTTGGCGAACTCGGCCCGATACACGGCCTCGTCGTCGGCAATCGCGACCGCGGTGACCGCAGGATCGAGATCGTCGAAGGCCCGAGTTTCGGCATTGTCGGGGAAAGCGCCGATTTCATCATTCGCGCCGAGGACCCCGAAGGCGGGCGCATCCCGGTCACGCTTTCCCTGAATGCCGGAGAGCCGCGCGTGTTCAGTGTCCTGTCCGGTCGCGACACACCGGTCTCGGTCGAGATCGAACGGCGCGGCTCCAACATGGTCGTGATCGAGACACCACCAGGCAGCGAGGAACTGACCCTTGCCAACAACCGCACAGCGGCGAACATCCGTGGCGCGCGCGACCGGCTGAGGGTGCTCCTGATCACCGGGCGCCCGAACGCTGCCGGGCGCGTGTGGCGCGACCTGCTGAAATCGGACCCCCAGGTGGACCTGGTTCACTTCACCATCCTGCGCCCGCCGCTGAAGAATGACATCACGCCAATAGAGGAACTCGCGCTGATCCAGTTCCCGACCGAGGAACTGTTTGAGGAAAAGCTCAAGGATTTTCACCTGATCATCTTCGACCAGTATGAGCGCCGCGGCGTGGTCACCCAGTCCTACCTCGCCAATATGGCGCGCTATGTCGATGATGGCGGCGCATTGATAATCGTCGCAGGCGAAGCCTTTGCCGGCCCGGCAAGCCTCGCGCGCACACCGCTTGCCGCTGTCCTGCCCGCCATTCCAGATGGAGAGATATCCACCGGCAAGTTCAAGCCGACGATCACCGATGCCGGGCGCCGTCACACGGTTACCGCACCGCTCGACGGGCGCGAATGGGGCAGCTGGATGCGCGCCATCGGGGCAAGACCCGAGGCGGGCGATGTGCTGATGACCGGGCCTGACGGCGCGCCGCTGCTCGTCCTCGACCGCGTCGGCGAAGGGCGCGTGGGCCTCCTCCTGTCCGACCAGATCTGGCTGTGGGCACGCGGATATGATGGCGGCGGGCCGTTTTCCGAACTCATCCGGCGGCTCGTGCACTGGATGATGAAGGAGCCGGAACTGGAAGAGCGCCAGCTGTCGCTTCTCGCCGATGGCAGCCAGGCCCGCATTCGCCTGCGCACGCTGGCTGACGAAGCACCGCCGCTGACACTGGAAACCCCTGAAGGCGAGATCCTCAGGCCTGAATGGGAGAGCGCCGGTCCCGGCCAGTTCGTGGCACAGGCGCCAATCGGGCAGCTTGGCCTCTACCGGGCCGAAGCGGGCGGGCTCGAAGCGGTCTCGCTGAACGGACCCGCCAATCCGAAGGAATATGCCGACCTGAAATCGACGCTCGACCTGTTGCGCCCGGCCACGAGTTCGACGCGGGCCGGCCTGCTGCGGATCGGCGCGGCCGGCCAGGACCTGCCCCAGGTGCGGCGCGTCGGCGAGCGTGGGGCCGCAGCCGGGAGTGACTGGATTGGCCTGCGTGATCGCGGCGCCTATGCCGTCACAGCGTCACGCTCGACCCCGCTCCTGCCCGGCCTTGCTGCCGCCCTGGTGCTGATTGCCATCCTGGTCTGGGCCTGGCGGCGCGAGGGACGCTGAGCGGGCAAGATCAGGCGCGGCATGCACATCGCCGCGAAGACCGTCGGTATTTCCCGCAAGCGCGCGAAGCATGATCCGGCCGCCATCCTGCGGGCCCGGCATCGCAAGCGTGCCCGGCGCAGCCACCCTGAAACCGGCCTCGGCGAAATAAGCCGGCGCACCGATGAGCAGTGCCACCGGCCACCCGCCCGCCGCGCCTGCATCAAGGGCGCTGCGTGTCACCGACAGGCCGAGCCGGCCGCCGCGATAATCGGGATGCACCGCGACAGGTCCATAGAAAAGCGCAGGCATCTCTGCGATCCTGACCGGCCAGACCCGGCAAACGCCGATGAGCATATCACCTTCACGCGCGACCCGGCTGATCGCGGGCAGCGAGCGGGAAAACTCGCGCAGGCGTTCAGCCGTGCGGGCAAAATGGCCGGGCCCGAAGGTCAGGTCGAACAGCGCTTCAATCGCCGCGCCGTCCCTTGCGGGCGTTTCGGGGAGGATCTCGATCATCGCGGCGGGGTAGAGAAAGCAGCACCCCGGCGCAACCGAAATCCCCATCACGGGCTTTCAATCGCGCCGCGCCGGTTTATCGTGGCAGTGTCAATGACACTTCAATACAACGTAACAGGAGGATCAGATGGGAATTCTTGACGGCAGAACGGTGCTGGTCACCGGAGGCGGAAACGGCATCGGCAAGGAATGCGCGCTGCTGGCAGCTGCAGAGGGCGCACGTGTCGTGGTCAATGATCTCGGCGGCGGGCTGACCGGCGGCGATACGGGCGATGCCGGCCCGGCCGAACAGGTTGCCCGCCAGATCCGCGACGCCGGCGGCGAGGCGGTGTCGAATTCCGACAGTGTCACCGACTATGCGGCAGTCGAGGGCATGATCGAGCAGGCAAAGGACACATTCGGCGGCCTGCACGCCATCATGAATCCCGCCGGGATCCTGCGCGACACCATGTTCCACAAGATGGGAGAAGATGACTGGAAAGCCGTCATCGACGTGCACCTGCATGGCAGTTTCAATGTCACGCGCGCCGCCATCGAGCATTTCCGCGAACAGGAAGATGGCAGCTTTGTCCTGTTCACTTCGACATCCGGCCTGATCGGCAATATCGGTCAGGCCAATTATGCTGCAGCGAAGATGGGCATTGTCGGACTTTCGCGCATCATTGCGATGGAAGGGGGGCGAAAGAATGTGCGCTCGAATGTGATCGCGCCCTTCGCATGGACACGGATGATCGCCTCGATCCCGGTCAAGGACGATGCAGCAGCCGAGCGGGTCGAGCGGATGAAACAGGGCATGCGGGCCGACCAGGTCGCCCAGCTCGCCATCGCCCTGGCAGCCGACAGGGCAAAACATGTCTCCGGACAGATCTTCGCAGTGCGCGGAAACGAGGTGGTGCTGTTTGACCAGCCGCGCCCGGTCAAGTCCCTCGCCCGCATGGAAGGCTGGACGCCGGAGAGTCTCTGCGAGCAGGCCTTCCCGGCGATGGAAGGAAGCTTCTTCGACCTTGGCGCATCGGCAAGTGTTTTCCCCTATGATCCGGTGTGATCGGTGCCCGCCAGGTCGTCCATGACCGCCTCGGCGCC
>CAYXQV010000162.1:0-6046 GCA_964467505.1 uncultured Hyphomonadaceae bacterium
CCGAGGCGGGCCTGGAGCCCTCGGTGGGCAGTGTTGGCGACAGTTACGACAACGCATTGGCCGAAACGATCATCGGCCTGTTCAAGACTGAAGTCATTCACCGGCGCGGGCCGTGGAAGTCATTCGATACCGTCGAATACGCCACGCTCGAATGGGTCGACTGGTTCAACCATAGGAGACTATTGGAACCCAACGGACACATCCCGCCCGCAGAGGCAGAGAGCAACTTCTATGCAGCCCAGGTGCAAACCGCTATGGCTGCATGACCCCAACCAAATGGCCTCCGGGGTTACCGGGGAGGCTCAGTTCGCCGACGTCGTCCCTGTTCATATGGCTCATGACCTGCAGGCGCAATCTGAATGCGAGGCCCGCAAGCCGGCCCTGTCCCCTCGCCTTGCCTCGAACCGGGCCAGGTCCATTTCGCTTCTGGTGAGCGCGGCACCCCTTGATCGCCCCGGCGAAAAACGGTCGATGTCCCGGTTCAGGCAGATGCGAAACCTGCAAAAATTCGCATCCGCACATGCCGACGTCTTCAATCGCGTCAACAAGGACCGCTCCCTCGAATGGCGCTCACCGCGCAGCAAGCAGCGCGGCGCCCGTGCAGATGATGTCCTCAAGGAAGGCATCCGAACGCCAGGTCGGGTGCTGACGGACCGTGTCGGCCACCATCATGTCGCGCTGGGCAAGAAGAGCCCCGACATATGTGCCCAGAAACAGGAAGCGTCGGTTCTGCTCGGCGGGAGACAATCCGGCCAGCTGCGCACGCAGATGGGTCAGGCAACGTTGATAGGCCCGGTTCCCCTGGCCTTCAAGCGTGCCGTCGATAAGGTCGATGCTGGTGATCGAGATCTGCTGCAGGAAGCGGTTGAAGAAACTTCCATAGACGCTGTCCTCATCGGCGAAGCGGGCTGAGGGGAGCACGATTGCCGCCACCGTCTGCTCGATGCCGGACGGCCCGCCAGCGGCTTCCAGGCGATCGAGGAAACCGGCTCGCCGCGTCTCGATCCGTTGGGCCCCGTCGATCAGGATCTCTCGAACGAGCTGGTCCTTGGTCCCGAAATAATACGCCACGACGCCGAGATTGCGCTGCTCGGCGGCCTTTGCAATCTCACGAACCGAGACATCATGGATACCGCGCGCGGCAAACAACCGGCGCGCGACCTGTTTGATCAGGAGTTTGGGCGCCGGTTCGCGCTCGGTGGATCGGTGATTGACTTTCATCGGAACACCGATATCAATAAGTCATACGACTTAAAACGGCCCACCGCGAAAAAAGCGGCGAGAAGCCGGATGTCGAACGGGAGGTAAGATGAGTAAGCTGCTTGAGCCTTTCGAGGTGCAGGGGCTTCGGTTCAAGAACCGGATCGTGCACGCACCGACGACGCTGAACCTTTCAGATCCGCAGGGCTATGCGACGCGCCGGCTGGCGGCCGCCTATGGCTCGCTGGCGCGTGGCGGCTATGGCTCGGTCATCGTGGGCGCAACCTGCGTGCGCCGTGACGGGCTGATCAATGAGCGCATGCTGGGGCTCTATGATGAGGATTATGTCATCGAGTTCCGCGACACGGTGGCAGAGATCCGGAACAATGACTGCGTGGCCGGCATCCAGCTTTTCTATGGCGGCCTCATCCCCGGTCTCGGCACGACAATCCCGCTGCAGCCTGGCAAGGGCTGGATCCCCGGCACCGTCTCCTGGGGGCCGAGCAACACCTATTTCATCGGCAATCCGCAGGCCGACGTGATCCCGACCGAGGAATATGAGGACATCATCGAGAGTTATGCCCAGGCCGCGCGACGCGCCCGCGAAGCCGGGTTCGACTATGTCTCCTTTCATTTCTGCCATGGTTCGCTGCCGCATGTGAACCTGTCGCTGCTGGCCAATCAGGGCCGCACGGACAAGTATGCCGACCGCTTCCTGATGATCGAGGAGATCCTCGCACGCACGCAGGAACTTTGCGGCAAGGACTTCCCGATCATCCCCCGGATCTGTGTCGATGAGAATCTCAAAGGCGGTTTCGATATCGAGTATTTCGCAGATCACTATGCCCCGCGCCTGCATGAACTCGGCATCGCGGTGCTCGACTGCACCTTCGGCTCGATGCTGATGACCGAAAGTCGGCGCCCGGACATCCATTCCACGGAATTCATCGGCCCATCATTCTACACGCCGAAAGTCGTCAACAAGGAGAATATCCAGACGCTACGGCGCCTGCTGGTCGACAGAGGCATCGACATGCCGCTGATCGGGTCGGCCAATCTCATCACGCCGGACCATCTGCGCACGATGGTCGACGAGGCGGGAGCTGATTTCGCTGCGGTCTGCCGGCTCTCGCTTGATGATCCGGACTTCCCGAACAAGATGATCGAGGGCCGCGAGGACGAGATCCGCCTGTCGACCCATACCGGCGCCTCGCTGCTGCAGGGCAACATCTTCTCCAAGGGCTGGGCCGGTTCGGCGCAGAACCCGGTCTTCGGCCGCGAGGATGAATATCGGATCGTTCCGACCCGGAGTCCGAAAAAGGTGGTGATTGTCGGCGGCGGTTCGGGCGGGATGGAATATGCCATCACGGCGCGCGAGATCGGTCATGACGTGCTGGTGCTGGAGAAGTCCGGGACGCTTGGCGGGGCGATGGACTGGGCGGGCAATTACCCGCACCTGCCGAATATGGAGATGCTGCGCTACCAGCCGGACTATCATCGCAAGATGATGGCGAAATGGGACGTGCCAGTGCGTCTGGGCGAGGAAGCGACGGTCGAGACCGTGATGGCTGAAGCGCCGGACGTGGTGGTGATCGCGACGGGCGCGCGCGCGGTCCTGCCTGAGGTTGACGGGCTGGCAGAGGCCCGCGCGGTCGGCTTTGCGCTGACGATTGACGAGGCCATGGCACGAACGCCGCGCCGCACGCTCGGCCAGTCGGTCCTGATCTGGGGCGCGGGCGAGGGTGCCGAACTCGCGGTCAACCTCAAGCGGGGCGGACATGATGTGCGCCTGCTCGATGCCGGCCCGCAATATGTCCCGGCGAACTATGTCGGCTCACGTGTCCTGGCGATCATGGGCCTGATGGCGGTCAGCGGCCTGACGGTCGAAGGTGGCCACAGGCTTCTGCGCATTGCCGGCAATCGCGCCATCTTCGTGACGGACGACGGAACCGAGGCGATCGCCGAGGCCGACACGCTGGTCATTTGCCAGGGGCGCCAGCCGAATGACGCGCTTGCCTCCGAGCTACGGGTGCGGGGCCTTCCGGTGCAGGTTATCGGCGATGCCCGCAAGCCACGTTCCTATGCGAACGCGATCCACGAGGCGGCCTATCTGGTCCGCCAGCTCTAGCGTCCCATCCGGGCGCACCGAGGACCGACAGGAGACCGGCCCGGCACAGACAGGCTGAACGAACAGGGAGGAAGACATGGCCGGACGTCTCGACGGCAAGGTGGCACTGATCACCGGGGGCTGTTCCGGCATCGGGCTCGCCACCGTCGAGCGCTTCATTGCGGAGGGCGCGCAATGCCTCGTTGCCGATGTGCAGGACGAGAAGGGCGCTGCCCTGGAGGCCCGTTTCGACGGCCGCGCGGTCTATGCCCATTGCGATGTGACATCGGAGGCGGACATTGCCGCCGCCACTGCGCGCGCCGCCGAAGCCTTTGGCGGGCTCGACATCCTGTTCAACAATGCCGGGTTGGGGAGCACCCCGGCAGGCGTCTTCGACATGCAGGCCGAGGGCTGGGATGCGACCATGGCCCTGCTGCTCAAGGGCCCGATGCTCGGCATGAAACACGCAGCGCCACTGATGCAGGCGCGCGGCGGCGGTTCGATCATCAATACCGCCTCGATCGCCGCTTTCGAGGCGGGCTGGGGGCTGGCCTATGGCGTCGCCAAGGCTGGCGTGCTGCACCTGTCGAAACTGGCCGCGGCCGAGCTTGCGGTCCACAGGATACGGGTCAACGCGATCTGTCCCGGCGTGATCGTGACACCGATCTTCGGCGTTTCTGCCGGCTTGTCACGCGCGGTGGCCGACCAGATGACCGGCTCATTGACCGGGGCGGCGGCACAGATGCAGCCGATCCGCCGGGCCGGCGTGCCCGAGGATATTGCCAGCGCCGCGCTGTATCTGGCGAGCGACGAGGCGGGCTTCGTCACCGGCACGCATTTGCTGGTCGATGGCGGGATCCGGATCGGCCAGCGCGTCGCCTGGGACCCCGAATGCCCCACCCCGATCCATGCCGCCATGCTGGCGGCCGTCCCCGATCCTGCAAGCTGAGGCCATCCCATGAGCGAAACCAAACCCCTCCTCTCTTTCATCCGGCGCGACGCGGACGGACCCTACCTGCAAGGCTCGCGCTGCAAGGCCTGCGGTCAGGTCTATGTTGGCGAGCGCACAGTCTGCGCGAACTGCGCCGCGCGCGACCAGATGGAACCGCACAGGCTCGCGGAGACCGGCAGGGTCTATGTCTACACCATCGTCCACCGCAGCTTCCCCGGCGTCGAAACGCCCTTTGTCGATGTGATCGTCGACCTTGATGATGGCGCGCACATCAAGGGCACGCTGACCGGTGTCGAACCTGATCCCGAAAAGATCCCCTTCGACCTGCCAGTCAGGCTCGTCTTCCGCGAAACTGCCCCGGTGAACAAGCCGGACACGCCCTACCTCACCTACGCCTTCGAGCCGCTTGCGGCCGCCTGAAAGGACCAGACCCATGAGTGACGTCTATATTGTCGGGATCGACATGATCCGCTTCGGGCGCTTCCCCGACCGCACCGTACCGAGCCTGGCTGCCGAGGCCGCGTTGATGGCGCTCGATGATTGCGGGCTCTCGATCAAGGACATGCAGGCGCTCTATTGCGGCAATCTCGGCCAGGCCGCCGGCATGGTCGGCCAGCGCATGCTCGCCGAGATCGGCCAGACCGGCATCCCCGTGACCAATGTCGCCAATGCCTGTGCGACCGGGGCGACTGCCTTCCGCGACGCCTGGATGGCGGTGAAGGCAGACGTCTATGATGTGGTGCTTGCCGTCGGTGTCGAGCAGATGGGCAAGGGCCTGCTCGGTGGCGGGTCTGGCGGGCCCTCGCCGGAAGGCCTTGTCGGTTCGGGCACGATGCCAGCCATGTTCTCGCATGTCGGGATGGAACATGCGCGCAATTATGGCACGACCTTCGATCAGTTCGCGCGGGTGTCGGTGAAGAACCACTGGCATTCGACGATGAACGCCAAGTCCATGTACCGCAAGGAAACCCCGCTGCAGGAGGTTATGGGTGCCGAGATGATTGCCTGGCCGAACACCAAGCTGATGTGCTCGGTAAATGTCGATGGATCGGCTGCCGCTGTCCTTGTCTCCGGGAAGAAAATGAAACAGCTGGGCCTGCAGGACCGGGCCGTGAAGGTGCGCGCTTCCGAGATGAGCTCCAACCCGTTCGCCGAGCGGCAGCTGGCAATGCCAGATTTCAGCGCCGCCACGCGGCTTGCGGTGGAGCACGCCTATGAGCAGGCGGGCCTTGGTCCGGATGATCTCGACCTCATCGAACTGCATGACTGCTTCGCGACCGCCGAGATCGTCCATTATGAGAATCTCGGCATCTGCGCGGATGGTGAAGCCGGCCGGCTGATCAATGATGGCGAGACTCAGCTGGGCGGGCGGATACCGGTCAACGTCTCGGGCGGGCTGCTCTCCAAGGGGCATCCGCTTGGCGCGACCGGTATCGCCAACATCTATGAGGTCTCGACGCATCTGCGCGGGGAGGCCGGCGAGCGGCAGGTCGAGGGCGCGCGCATCGGGCTCACCCATGTCGTTGGTGGCGGGCCCGGCGCAGGCACGGCCTGCGGCATCCACATCCTTGAAAGGGCGTGAGGCGATGAGGGATTTTGCCGGTGCCGTTGCAGTGGTGACAGGCGGCGCAAGCGGGCTCGGCCTCGCGCTCGCCCAGGCGGCACAGGCGCGCGGGTGCCATCTGGTGATCGCCGATATCCGTGAGGACGCGCTTGCCGAAGCCGAGGCGCTGCTGTCGCCCGGTGGCAAGGTGCTGACGGTGCGCACCGATGTCTCGCAGGCCGCC
>CAYXQV010000163.1:0-6017 GCA_964467505.1 uncultured Hyphomonadaceae bacterium
GCCGCCCTTCGACTTCGCTCAGGATGAGGGTCCGCGTCTCGAAGGATGGGCCGCGTGAGGTGGTTTTTCAGCAGCCTATTAGTGGCGCAAAATGGGCAGGGTGTCAGTCAACGCGGTGGCAGGCCGGAGGCAGCCGCGGCGTATTATAGACCTGTCCGCCCGACGCCAGGCAAACGCCATTGTCCATCGCCATGACATCGAGTGAAACGAGGCCGGCATTGTCCTCGGACACATCGCGAATCACCCGGTCTACGGGGTATTTGACAGCGTCGACGCCCTCGGCGAGGCAGGTGAAGGTACAGCGATAGGCATAGGCCGAAGGGTCCTCGACCGGTTCCGGAGTGGTCGCAGGCCGGCGCTTGCGAAGGTCCATCGCGGGTCGCGGCGTGGCTGTTGCGGCCAGTTGCAACTCAGGCGCCGGCAGGTCGCGGTTTTCAGCGGGTACTGCCTCTGGCCCGGGTCGTGCTGGAACGGGATCGGTCGACAGGTCTGTTTTTCCAGCCGCAATGCCTGAGGCCGGAGCCTCGACGGGCCGTTCTTCAGGCACAGTATTTTCTGTCGGGCTGACCGCCACGGAGGCAATCTGCACACGCGCCGAAACCTCGCGCAGAGCGACCGCACCTTCCGGAAAGCCCAGGGCTGGACCCGTTTCAGGTCCCGCACGGCCCACGGTCGGGAGCGCAGATGCTGCGAGTTCAACCGGCGCGGCGCCAGCATTTGCCTGCCTGTCGGCTTCGGCGACCACTTCATCAACAATCACGGAAGCAGCTAGGACGGGCAGTCTTGAACCGGCAGCCGCATGCTGGATGTTTCCGTGCCGGTCGGGTATTGCGGATGGCCTTTCGGGAGATTCCCGACTGGCGAAAAGCCCGCCGTCTGAAGCGAGGTTGTCATATCCGCTCGGAAAGTCGCCACGCGCCGACAGGCTCATCATGAACATGTCCGTGTTGCCAACCAGGGGATCTGTCAGCGAACCACCGGCAAGGATCAGGCCGTCGCGCGAAACATGTATATCCTCGAAACTCGCATTGGTCCGGTTGACGCGCGAATTTGCCCAGATTTCGCTGCCATCCTCGCCAAATCGCGCCAGCCAGAGTTCAGGCGAGCCGTTTGAATGGCGCGGTTCGCCTATGACCTGGTAGCCTGTCCCCGGTGAGCGGGCGAGGACGTGCCTGCCGAATTCGTTAAGGGGCTTGATTTCACGAACCCAGACAGGTGTTCCGAACGTGTCATAGACAAACAGACCGGACGGTTCGCCAGCGACGAGAAGGCTGACACGATCAGTGTCAAGCTGCGCATCGGCAAGCCGGGCGGTGCGCCCGCTATAGACTTTGCGGGCCCAGACTAGCCGGCCGCGACTGTCAAACCGGCGCAGGGAAATCGATTGTTCAGCCTCGCCGCTCTGCGAGGCCAGCGCCAGGAGTGCGCCGCCTTCACCGGCAGCAGCGATTGCAAGATCGGCGGTCGCTTCACCGGCGTCGAGATCGTGGCGCCAGAGTATCTTGCCGCGCCCATCCAGCCGCGCAAGGCGTACCTGGCCGCCCGTGCGTCCTTCGGCAATTGCAACAAGCGTATGGCCGTCATGGCCTGACGCGACATCGCCCCAGGCCGTGTGCGAGGGTGAGACGAAATTGCGCGTCCAGTTGACCCGGCCCTGGCCATCGGTCCGCGCGAAACCGAGTTCGGAGCCGGTCCAGTGAACAATCCGGCTGCCACCCTCGTCATCAAGAACAATCTTGGCAATTTGTCCAATCGTGTCAGCGTCAATTTCGTGGCGCGCTTCAAGCTCTCCGGAACGATTGGTGTGCACGAGGAAACCGGCAGACCCCTCGCCGCCATCCATTGACAGGCTGAGCCCGGCAAATGCGAACTTTCCCGACGCCATCTCTGCCACGTCGGTGATGGTGTCGAAGTCGCGACCGCCCGTAACCTGCGACCAGGGCGCGCCTTTTTCGGCGAGCTGCTGGTCTGACCTGTCCACAGGACGGTCAGCGGCGAATGCTCCGCCCTGGCTGGCGCGCCAGTCTGGACCGTTGAAAGTGGCGACAAGCAGGGCGAGCGCCACGAGCACGAAGCCGAACATGACCGTCATCACGAAGCCGGTCCGGCGCAGGAGCCGGACTGTGCCGAAAAGTGTATTTCTGGCGATCTGTGCCATGCGAGCAATGCCCTCCCGCCAATTCGCCCGGATCGCAACCGGACTACCCTGATATGCTCGGGAACCGTATTCCCACCACACGCAATTATGTACCAGTGCTGAAGTTTAAGCAATCTTTAACCAAATTTGCGCGATCGAGGCCAGAAAAGTGTTGCATATTTGCACGATATTCGCCTGTCTGGGGATAAAGTTTCCTGCTGTTCTGTCGTGGGGCGAATGGTCCGCCACATTTCGCATATGCGATCATGTGAGACACGGCGGATGTGGCGCACAAGTCGCTCCCTGCCTTTGCGGCGCGACGGAAACGGTTCGATGGCACGATGCCAACGCCAAAGTCAAAGTGCTTGACTTGGCGCAGGGTGAGCCTGCGACCTGCTTCGTCGATTGATCGTCAGGGGTCAAACAAACAAAGAAGGAACACGCCA
Organism: uncultured Hyphomonadaceae bacterium; assembly: GCA_964467505.1. Lineage (GTDB taxonomy): Bacteria > Pseudomonadota > Alphaproteobacteria > Caulobacterales > Hyphomonadaceae > UBA5336. The sequence continues at coordinate 2,584 of CAYXQV010000163.1, forward strand.
TGTCCGAAGCTTATATCATCGACGCTGTGCGCACACCGCGCGGGATCGGCAAGGTGGGGAAGGGCTCGCTCGCCCATCTCCACCCCCAGCATCTCGGCGCCACGGTGCTGGGCGCCATCCGCGACCGTAACGATCTCGACACGGCGAGTGTCGATGACATTATCTGGGGAACCAGTTCACAGCGCGGCGCGCAGGGCGCGGATATGGGCCGCATGGCGGCGCTCGATGCCGGCTATGACGTAAAGGCGTCCGGTGTGACGCTGGACAGGTTCTGCGGCTCGGGGATCACTTCGGTTGCGCTTGCCTCCGCCCAGGTGATGTCGGGCATGGAAGATTGCGTGATCGCCGGCGGTTGCGAGATGATGAGCTACACCGCCTCGACGGCCGACCCGAAGAACCCGCCAATGATGGATGCCGGCAACCTGCACCTGCGCGAGGTGCATCCGCAATCCCAGCAGGGCTGCTGCGCCGACGCCATCGCGACACTGGAAGGTATTGACCGCAAGGCCGTCGACGAACTGGCGCTGACCAGCCAGCAGCGCGCCAAGCGGGCCATGGATGAGGGGCGTTTCGACAAGTCGGTCATCGCGGTCCATAACCGTGACGGCTCGCTCGCGCTCGACAAGGACGAGTTCCCCCGTCCCGGCACGACGATGGAGGGTCTGTCCAGTCTCAAGACCGTGTTCGACATGTTCTGGGGCGTGCCTGTCGATGAAGAAGGCATGACCTATGGCAACATGATCGAGAAGAAATATCCCCAGCTCAAGGGCGCGATGGCGCATGTCCATCATGCCGGCAACTCCTCCGGCGTGGTGGATGGAGCCGCTGCGATCCTCGTCGCCTCGAAGGACTATGCCGACCGGAACGGGCTGAAGCCGCGCGCGCGCATTGTTGCCACGGCGAATATGGGCGACTGCCCGACCCTGATGCTGAATGCTCCGGTACCGGCTGCGCGCAAGGTCCTCGAAAAGGCCGGCCTTTCCACCGGCGATATCGATGTCTGGGAAATCAACGAGGCGTTCTCGGTCGTTGCGGAGAAGTTCATCCGCGACCTCGATCTCGACCGCGAGAAGGTGAACATCAATGGCGGGGCCATGGCGCTCGGCCATCCGATCGGGGCGACCGGCTCGATCCTGATTGGCACGGCGCTGGACGAGCTTGAGCGCTCGGGCGGGCGCTACGGTCTGGTGACCATGTGCGCGGCCGGCGGCATGGCGCCCGGCATCATCATCGAGCGGCTGGAGCACTAGGCGCGGCAGGCTGACCACACTGACAGGCCAGAGCGGCCCGGCGTCCCCATGCGCCGGGCCGAATTTCATTGGCGCAGTTCCCCTGTCGCGCGAACAGACTTGAATCTGGCGCCGCGCTTGCATCTCGCTCCTGCAAGAGGGATATGCCAAGCCCGACAGGACGCGTGGGGACAAAGGAATGCTGGCAGATATCGCACGGCTTGCAGGCCATGGCACACTCGGCGTGTTGCGCGCGCTGGCCCTGAAGGACGGGCGCGGACATCCGCGCTGGATCCTTTCCTTGCTTCTTTATGGCGCGATTGGCGGACTGGTCGCTTTCGCCTTTCTTGCGGGCGTCATCTTTCGTGGGACATCCCATTTCGAGACGCTGCGCGAACGGGTGCGGCTCATTGCAATGGCGGCGCCCGACGATCCCGCGGCTGCCTGGCAAAGCGCGACCGGCGACACGCTGGACCTGTCCTGGGAAGCTGTCGAGACCAATCATCTCAGCCTCGAGACGGTCTCCATCCCGCTTGGACGGTTCACCCATCGCGGCGGCGGGCTGGCACAGGCGGCCGGCAATGTCCTGTTCCTGACGCCGGACGGGCGGATCGGGACGGTGACGGGCATTCCGGGTGGCGAGGCCGACCCGCGTATCGCCTACTCGACCCTGCAGGTGCCGTTGAACATGGCGGGCTTCGATGACAGCGAGATCGCGCAGATGCCGCTGTTCAACCGCACCTGGATCCGCGCCTTCGACATTCTCGCGCGCCCGGCGGGCAATGGCCGCACGGAGCTTTTCGCAAGCCATGTGCGCTATGTGGATGAGTGCTTCACATTCACCATCAGCCGCATCGAACTGGACATCTCCGAGAAGGGCGCGATTGAGCCGACCGGTGACTGGGAGGCGTTCTGGTCGGCCCGTCCATGTATCGAGATGAAGGATCAGGGAAATCTCTTCTCCGGCCTCAAGGAAGGCGGGCGCATGCAGATCGGCGCCGGCAATCTCATGTATGTGACCGTCGGGGACTTCGATTTCGATGGCGACAATTCGTATGAGGCGCTGCCAATGCAGCCCGGAAATGATCTTGGCAAGGTCATTGAAATCGAACTGGAAACCGGCACGTCGCGGGTATTTGCGGTGGGTATGCGCAATCCGCAGGGGCTCGCCATCACGCAGGACGGTTTCATTTTCACCTCCGAACATGGTCCCAATGGCGGCGACGAGATCAACCGGGTCCGACGCGGGGGCAATTATGGCTGGCCGGAAGTCACACTGGGGCTGGGCTATGGTTTTCCGCGCCGTGAATGGCCGACAAACCCGGTACAGGGGCGCCATGAGGGCTATGAAAAGCCGGTCTTTGCCTTCGTGCCGTCCGTGGCCGTGTCCGGCCTTGCCGAACTGCAATCGCCGCTGTTTCCGCCATGGCGCGGCGACCTGATGCTCGCAACGCTGGAAGACGAGTCGCTCTGGCGCCTGCGCCGGGATGGTGACCGGATCATTTATGGCGAGCGGATCGAGCTGGGCGAGAGACTGCGCGATATCGAAATGCTCGAGGATGGCCGCATCGCCCTTCTCACCGACAGTGCGCGCCTGATCGTGATCCGGCCGAAAGGCTCACAGCCGGGGCCGGCAACATTGCGCGTTGCCGGCTATGAGAATGTGCGCGAGGCGGTGGACAATTTCTCTCTGAAGCGCGCCAATCTCGACATGCACGAAGGCGAGGCGCTTTTTCAGGCACGCTGCGCCTCCTGCCATGCCCTTTCCTCGCGCGAAAACCTCGGCGGGCCGCATCTCGACAGGCTGGTCGGGCGGCGCGTGGGAAGCGTTGAGGGCTATCCTTATTCAGATGCGCTCAGCGGTCGTGACGAGATGTGGAATGAGCGGCGCCTGCGACGTTTTCTCGCCAATCCGGAGCTGGAATTCGAAGGCACCTCCATGCCGCGTGTCTCGCTGACCTATGCCGAATACCTGCACCTGGCCTGGTACATCACCAATTGCACCGGTGGACGCGACCGCCCGCAATGTCATCGCCCGTCCGATTAAAGCGCTTTTAGGCGAAGTGTGATCGGTTCGCCGCCCGAAAAGCGCGTAAAAACAAAAACCTGAAGCAGCCCTGCGATTCCGATTGAACGACGGCTGCTTTAGCGCGCGCAGGGCTGCATCAGGATATCGGATTTCGACCGGCAGATTTTCAGTTGACA
>CAYXQV010000164.1:0-5995 GCA_964467505.1 uncultured Hyphomonadaceae bacterium
TCAGCGATCTGCCGCCGGCACGCGCGCAGCTGCAAGGTCTCCTGCACGGCGCAGACATGGGCGAGATGACAGGCGCTTATCTTACAGTCCCAGCCGGCACTGATTTCTGTCCGCTGCTCGCAGGGCTTCCAAACGATCACTGCCAATGCCCTCACTGGGGCTACCTCATCGAAGGCCGCATCATCTGAATTACGAAGATGGCAGCGAAGGAATCGTCGAGACCGGTGACTTCTACTACTGGCCACCCGGCCATACTGTCCGCATGGAAATTGACACCAAGCAGATCGAGTTCAGCCCCCGCGACGAGATGAACATCGTTCTGGACCATGTCGTCTCGAAGATGGGTTGAGATATGTGACGTCAGCCTCAGGCGGTGTTTTCAGGAACGCGGCGCGAGTTGACTGGGCCGCTCAATCGCGGGAATCAAAGCGCGAGCTCACGGGCAAGCCCTGATTGTCGATCTCGTTTAACCCGATGATGAAGCTAATCGACTGCGGCGATCGGTGTGCGCGCCCTGTCTGGCAAGGCCCAATGGCCAGGTGGATTGCTCGGCACTAGGGGCGTTGACGATTGGGCGCTTAGAGGTACCGAGAAGACCGGCAAAACGGACCACGAATTTCCTGATCGGTCCCTATTCCCGTGTCTTCCCCTGCGCCCATTGCTGCCGCTCTCAATAGAACAGCATCGGACAATTCAACACCAAGAGCCGCCTATGATGCAGCACTGTCACGCGAGCGGTCGCGAATGAAAGCATTTCACTAAGCAAGTGGCCGATAACTGTTAAAATGAACCGAGCCACCTCTATTACCTTCGGGCTGGCGGACGAAGACCGCTTCGTGCCGTACCAAGGTGCGCGGATGCTTAACCATCCGCGAATTTGGCCATAAGCGCCGGCGCGCAATAGCTTTTGGCCGCGCGCTACATGGGTCGGTTCGATCCATGTAGCTTGGTATTCGCCCTGGCCGATCAACTCTGGGGCACGTCGACAGGATCAGCGGTTTTGTCGATGTCCACGATGTCCCCGAATACGGGATCGCGTGGGATATCGTTCGCCCCCTGGTCGAAAGCAATTTTGAAGCCCGCACCAAATTGTCCGCTCGGATCCGGTGGAGGCGGTGGCGGAGGCGGCGGCGGAGGTGGTGGTGGTGGAGGTGGCGATGGCACCGGCAAGGTCGGTTTATCGACACTCCCTTTATCGGAACATCCCCCCAGTGCCAGCGCAAAAGCAGCGGCAGCGACGGTCAGGGGCAGCTTCGGATTGAACAATCTTGCCATGACAGCCTCCTAGTTCGATGAGCCGGGGATTGGGGAGTTCAGGTACGGAAAACGGTCCTGCAGCTCTGTCGCGCTGATCGGAGCCCCATCCGTGAACGGCACCGTCCCCACCGGCGCATCCCCAGGTGCGCAGAGGCCAAGATCGGTCGGTTCACCAGAGATCGGAATTGGATGGCACAGCGCGCCCATCACCACGCGCAGGGCGATATCCACGGCGTCATCGCCCGGGCGTCGACCATTGGGGAAGCCGGCCAGATCGTCACCAGCGACACCCAACGTACTCTGTTCTGCGACCGGCGTGACCGGAATGGAGAAATTCAGCCTCATCATTTCCGCCGGCGTCACGTTTTCTGGCTGGTTGAGGCCCTCGATCCCGGTCAGGAAAGCGGCCACAAGGTCTGCCCGCGGCAGATTTGATGGAGCAAGATTGTCGATATCCGTTCCAAGAGATGAATTGACTGCGTCGCGAAAGAGCGTGTCGAGCAGGGCGGGCAGTGTCGGATTGGTCACGAAGTCGGCCAGCGCAGAATCCTGGGTGGGTTCCGCCGCATTGAAGAGATCCTTGCTCGGCAAGCCTATCACCAACTCATTGACGAGCGGCGCAGACAGCCTCGATTGCTGGACGAAGGCACCGCCATACAGCGATGTCTGCTCATAGGTCGGCGACGGGTCCTCGATTTCGGCCTGCGGCAGGCTCGCCGTCGTCCAGGCGCCAATAATGCTGTCGCCATCATCGCCGAGACAGCTGATCGGAACCTCCAGCGCCAGCGATGTGACATTCGCACGTCCGACCACATCATCATTCGCGCGGCTCTGGGTAATGCCCCCCGGAAAGGTCGCGCCGGCTTCATTGAGCGCGACATCACCATCAATCGGGACAAAGTTCACGAGATCGAACACCCCCCCGAGATTGACCGCGAAAGCCTCGGCTCGCTGTCCGGCAAAGACCCGGCCCGGTTCGCTGCAACCGGGTATCGAAAAGTTCGAGATGAACTGGGCGGCATAGGACCCGTAATCAGGGATCGTCTTGGTCCCGATATTGTCCAGCGGCTTCTGGAATGTTCCAGCCTGCGTGGCAAACCCCGTACGGCGGTCGCCTTCCACAATTGTCAGCGCGTAGGATTCGACCTCACCAAGCGCACCATCGTTGAGACTGGCGACAGGGCCAGCCGCGCGAAGCGGGATGGGCAGCGTCTTGTCGCCGATCGTCAGGGTGATCCCCGTGTCGTTCACCAGTTGATTATCGAAATCGAACTGGAAGGTGAGATCTTCGATCGCGTCTGCGTCCGTATCGATATGGATTTCGTAGAGCGCGTCCGGATCCATTGTGAAGTAGTTCGGCCCACCATACGGCGCTTGCAGCGGCTGGTAATTTGCAATGAATGTGACAGTGTCCTCGCGTCCGGTCTCATAACTTCGGAACATGTAGAAGTCTGTTCCGTCGACCTTTGGCTGCTCGGTGATACCAGGCGCTTCGCGGTGGCTTGAAGCCCATGCGCCAGGAAGGGTCAGTGCAGCTGCGGTGAGCGCCGTCCCTGCAATCATTCGTACCCGATTATTCATATCTCCGTCCTCCTTGCGATCGGATATTTAACCAATGCAAACCCAGTTACGGAGCCAATCTCAGGCGGGGTGAAAAAAAATTTCTACCATTGACGGCAACGACATTTGCGCAAGTTTGTATCTTGCAAGAAGCGAGCGATTGGCCCAAATCGGAGCGTCGATCATGTATATGCCGGACCATGAGTCATTGCAGACCGCACTGGTCGCGTCGGCGAGCGGTGACAAGGCTGCCTTCAGGACCGTCTTCGACCTCACAAACGGCGCGTTTCACCAGATCCTCTTCAAAATGCTTCAGGATCACGAAGCAACGCGCGACGTGCTGCAGAAGAGCTATCTCTACATCTGGCAAAACGCTGCTCACTTCGATCCCGAACGCGGCTCGGCCATTGCCTGGATGATGGTCATCATCCGCAGCCGCGCGATCGACCATCTCCGCAAGGTGCAGGCCGAAAGGCCCGTCGATGAACTCGTCGAGACGCTTGTCGATCCATCCACCCAGCCTGACGCTCAAACGGGCCATGCAATGTTGAAAGCCATCCTATCGAACGGCCTGTCGAAGATTCCGGCTAAGCTGCGCGAAGCTGTGATCCTCCATTTCATCGAGGATCTGTCGTCAACCGAGATCGGATTGCGGCTCAACATCTCGCGGCATACGGCGAAAAGCCGTGTCAGGCGCGGTGTCGATGCGCTACGCCGACACATCCCTTTCGAAAGGCTCCACGACGCGATCTAACAAGCTGCTGAAAACCAGAAGACGGGTTTTTCGCCAGCCTGTTAAAGCGAAGTGACTTTACCAGTGAACACGATCGGCCCCGTCGGCACAGCGCCGGGTGCCCCGCCAAGCGGCTCAAGGCTTATCGCGAACGTATCGTTTTGACTGGCTTTCGGGCGCTCGAACGGCAGGCCAACAGTTTGCGGCGCCAAGCGCGCATCGAACACACCTACGGGCTCCGGAACCGTTTCTCCTTCCCGGATCAGCCAGAGCTGCCATACCCGATCTTCCGGCAACTCGACATTTTCGTAACGCGCAAGGAGGCGTTGGCTGGCGCTGTCATAGACCAGGACCACGATCTTTGGCCGGTCCTGGTCCGACAGGACAGCAAGGGTCTCTTGGGTTCCGGCGGCCGGCTGCGCCCCAAATGGCGCAAAATGTGAGCCGATGGCGATGATCGCAATCAGGCTCGACAACAATGTCAGGACCGGCCATGGCCCGCGACCCGCAGGAGAGACCGACACAGGCTTGCGAGGCGGCACAGCGTCAGACTCGTCATCCGACATCGCATCGATCTCGGCAATGATCTCGTCGAACAAGCCTTCTGGCGGCGCGACTGGCGTTTCAGACGGATCGCTCTCGGTCAATAGCACACGCAGCTCGTCGACGAGTTCTGCAAAGGACGGATCGCTTGCCGAGAGCTGGTCAAACGCGGTGCGCTGCGCGGGTGTGGCGGAATTCGTCAACACAGCGAAGGCAATCATTTCCCATTCGTCATGCCCGGTGTTCATCGTCACCTCCGAGGCTTTCAGCATCAAGCGCGATGAGCATATGGGGATGGAACAAGAGAGATTTCAGTTTAAGTCTGCGCGCCATTTCAGCAGTATGCAGATGCAGCAGATCCTTGTAACGGGGCGCTTGCCCGTCATTTGCGCGACCTTTGTTCAGATACTGCAAGGCCACCCGCAGTGTCACGAGACGAACCCATTCCCAGGCTGCAAAATGGCTTCCAGTATAGTGCTCGCGCAAAGCCCATATCTTCAAATAGACATCTTTCACTGCGCTCCGGGCCAGAGACTCGCCCCCCAATATCCGCAGCAACTGACCATAAACGCTCGATGAGCTGATGATGTAGGCCTCTCGCATCGCGTCGCGATCACTTCTTGCCACCCGATGAAGCAGAACGGTCAAGTCATCATCCATTCGAGAACATTACCTGCCCAGCTTACCACCGCAACCCAATATGGACTGTAAGCTAAAGAGTATTTCATGACATCTATTACGGTCAGGCCAGATGCCGGGATTAAAATGAACCCGATCCCGTCTCCTTAACGTATCTCGTGCAACTCTTCAAAAAAGGTTTGGTCATGATCAGAAACACAATCCTCGCCTGCGGAATGGTCTTCCTCGTGGCACCTGCACTTGTGGCACCTGCAAGCGCGCACGATTTCTGGCTGGAGGCCAAAGCGTCGCCAGCCAATCCGGCTGATTGTTTCAACCTGCATGTCCAGATTGGCCATGGCGAGGATAAGCAGGACTGGCCGCTGATACCGACGCGCGTGTCTGCCTTCAGGCATGTCGGGACGGGCGGAAAACTGACGGACATCCAGTCCTACATCCATTTGGCCAGGGGCACCGGCTCAGTCTCGGTTTGCTTGCCGGACGCAAAGGATGGCATTTTTGTCATCGAGAGTTTCCGGGCCTTCTCGCAACTGGAGGCTGAACCCTTTCAGGATTACATTTCCGAGGAAGGCGTTGTCCCTATCCTGATTCATCGAGAACAGTACGGCCTTGGGGACCAACCCGGCAGGGAAGTCTACTCACGAATTTCCAAGGCCGTGGCGACCGGCGCAGCCAGCACACTCGCCTCCGCCGAGCCGTTGGGCCTGCTGCTTGAAATCACCCCGCTCATTCCTCCGGCCACGCTGCAGCCCGGCACACCCCTTCCCTTGCGGGTGACCTATCGCGGCCAGCCTATCGCCAATGCAACCATTCATGTCTCGGCGCTTGATCCGCAGATTGACGCGCCGGCCCCTCTCGTGACTGGCGCGGACGGGGTAGCCATTTTCGAGTCGGAAGATGCTGCACACTGGCTGTTCCATACCGTCTGGTCGGAGCCGTCTGAAGCGCTTCTGATGGAGGCCGACTATGCGACCGTCTTCTCGAGCTTGACCTTGCGGACAGGGAGTTGACGTTGCACCGAACGAGCCAGGAACCCCGACAATCCCATCCGGAGCCAACTCCCATGATCTTGAGAACCAGCCTCAGCCTCTGTGTCCTTGCAACCTGGTTCGTCGCACCAATAGCGGTTGCGCAGGGCGAGAGCGACGAAATCCTCGACACCGTCACCGTCCATGGCCGCGCGATCGAGCTGATCGGCGAGGCGGGGGCGGCCTCGGAAGGGGTGGTGGGCTATGCGGATTTCGAGGACCGGCCCCTGTCGCG
>CAYXQV010000165.1:0-5986 GCA_964467505.1 uncultured Hyphomonadaceae bacterium
CCGTGATGAAGCCCGAAACCACCGGATGGCTGAGGAAATTGGCAAGGAACCCCATGCGAAACAAGCCGAGAGCGAGCAGGATACCGCCCGAGAGGAAGGCCAGCACGAGCGCCGCCTCGATATACGCAACGCTTCCCTGGGCCGCGATCTTCCCGGCTGCTGCAGCCGTCATCAGCGAAAGGATCGCGACAGGCCCGACAGACAAGTGGCGACTTGTGCCGAAGATTGCATACACGACCAGCGGGAGAATCGAGGCATACAGCCCGACCTGTGGCGGCAGGCCCGCGAGCAATGCATAGGCCAGCGATTGCGGGATCAGCATGATCGTCACGATGACCGCCGCGACCATGTCGTTCACGAAGGTCTCGCTGCGATATTTGCCGCCCCATTCCAGAATGGGAAAGTAATTTGCGAGCTTCATGGCCGGATGCCTTTCGGGCGGAAACATGGGACTTTTACTAGAACCCACCACCAGTGGTCGCAACATGGGCCGGGACGGTGGATTTCGGGCTGCGCCCTTCTATCCCACCCTACGCACCGGCGCCGCTCGCGCGCGCTGTCTGCTTGCGGTTCTACAGCGCGTTGATCGGTATCTTCATGTAGCGCTGACCATTGTCTTCCGGCGGCGGCATGTCACCGGCGCGCATGTTGATTTGCACCGACGGCAAGATCAGCCTGGGCATGTCGAGCGTCGCATCGCGCGCGGTCCGCATGGCGATGAAGTCGTCGCGCGACGTCCCGGTCTTCACGTGGATGTTTGCGCGCTTCTGCTCGCCAATCGTGGTCTCCCACACAAACACCTCGCGCCCCGGCGCCTTGTAATCATGGCAGAGGAAAACGCGCGTTGCGTCTGGCAACGCAAGGAGCTTCTGGATCGAGTCAAACAGCGTACCGGCATCGCCGCCCGGGAAATCGCAGCGCGCGGTGCCAAAGTCCGGCATGAATATCGTGTCACCGACAAACAGCGCATCACCGACCAGGTGGCTCATGCAGGCCGGCGTATGTCCGGGCGTATGAATGGCCCTGGCCTCGATACTGCCGATCCGATAGGTCTCTCCGTCCGCGAACAGGTGATCGAACTGGCTGCCATCGGTATGGAAGGACTGGTCCTCGTTGAAGATCTTGCTGAAAACGTCCTGAACGACGGCAATTTTATCACCGATTGCCGTTTTCCCGCCGATTTGTTCGCGGACATAAGGCGCAGCTGTCAGATGGTCAGCATGCACATGAGTATCGATGATCCATTCACAGCTCAATCCGTTCTCGCGCACAAACGCGATCAGCCGGTCTGCCGAACGGGTCTGCGTGCGCCCTGACGCCTGGTCGAAATCGAGCAGTGAATCGATCACCGCGCAGCGCTTTGTTTCCGGATCAGCGACGACATAGCTGATCGTGTTGGTGGGCTCATCGAAGAAACCTGTGACTTCAGGGTTTTGCATCTCTTGCTCCATGGCTTTGATCAAGATCCCGGACGGGCGAACACGCCGTACCCTCCGGGACGATTGGCTTCGAATTCTGGGGAGGCGATGGGCGCTGAAGTGTGCAGCACTGTTTTGCCGAGCATGACCGCGCATATAGCGTCCACCATTTCGCGAACACGCGGCTTGTCGCTCAATTTGTAAAATACGAGCTTCGATTGCTTGCGGGTCTCGACAAGCCAGGCGTCCAGTCTTTCGCAGATATGTCCTTCGAAATCTGTAAATCAATCCGGGAAGTCACGATCCGCAGAGAATTTCACCCTGCGCAGACCGTTTCCTCGTTGCCGGCAATCGCAACGCCGACACACAGCGCCGCTGCTGGCGCAGTTTTGTTCGGATGCCAGCGCCCCCACATGACCTGTCGAAGCTGCCGGAAGCGGCGCTTCCTGATCTCGCGGGCAAAAAGCGGACCGAACCGGTTCTGCCAGATGCGCCCGGTCTCGTGGCTGATATGCACGCAACGTTCGTGGATCAAAACCCTTCCTCTTCAATCTGTTTTTCCCTGACAGGACCCGTGTATCTGCTGGCTCGCAAAAATTAATTTCCGCATTCTTTCAGAGCCTAAGCGCTTCATCAGATTAACATCAGAACGTCATCAGGCTTTATGGGTCCCGGTGGGTCACATTGGTTTCACAGCAAGCAACGCTGTTGATACAAGCCCATGGAGACCGTCATGTTCAACACCGCCAAAACCCTGATCGCCGCAACCGCCTTTGTCGCCACCGCTGGCATCGCGACTGCCGAAGACCGCTTCACAGCAGATTTCACCTTCAGCCCGGCAGCACCCGTCGAAGTCACCTACGCCCAGTTCGAGGAGACCGCCAAGGACGCTTGCCGCATTTCGGTCCTGGAGGCTGGCGGACTGTCCATGAAGCGCAAGATTGAAAATGCCTGCACCGAGAATTTGATCCGCGACGCCGTGAACGCCACCGGCCTGGTCAGCCTGATCGCCTATCACGAACAGAGCACCAGCCCTGCGGAACGCCGCATCCGGATGGCCCGGAACAACTGATCGACCCAAGCCTCCAAAAAAATACCCCTAATTTTTCCTGAGGGCGCCCCGATAACGGGCGCCCTCTTTTTCTCGTCCGCCACATTTCACACCGGCGGGCGCAACGACTGGTCATTGCGCAACATAAGTATAGAGCTGTATAATAACCGAAAACTGACAAACGCGTCTCATCGTATCGACTTTGCAGACAGCGGCCAATTCAAGGGGGACCAAGATCATTCAGGAACCGCCCGAACCGATCGACCTCAACAGGTTCCAGCTGGGCGCGATTGTAGTTGAGCCATCAGCGCTACGCCTGCTCGCGGGCGATACTGAAATCGCGCTTGAGCCAAAGGTGATGGCGCTGCTGGTCATCATGTCCCGGCGCCCTTGCGAATTGTGGCAACGCGGCGACCTGATCGATGCAATCTGGCCGAACGGTTTCGGCAGCGATGAGAGCCTCTCGCGGCTCATATCAATCCTGCGAAAGTCATTGAAACGCCTGCACACGGGGAGCGACATGCTCGTGACCGTGCCCAAATTCGGCTACAGGCTGGAGGCTGCGGTCTCGCGGGTGGGCAGCGACCCAACAGGCACGCCCAACCGGATAGACCCGCCAATCAAGGACGACAAGTCCATCGCCGTCCTTGCTTTCAAGGATCTCAGCGACACAGGCGACCAGGCCTATTTTGCCGACGGTATTGCCGAAGAGATCATCAACGCATTGGTCCGCGTGCCCAATCTTGATGTTGCGGGCCGTGTCTCGTCGTTTACCTTGCGCGAACCGGGACTTGAGCCGCGCCAGATCGGCGACGCGCTTGGTGTTGCCTATCTGCTTCAAGGCTCGGTGCGCAAAATGGGCGCGCGCGTGCGGATCACGACACAACTGGTGCGCACCCGCGACGGCTTCCACCAGTGGTCAGAAACCCATAATGGCGCGCTCGACGATGTGTTCGACCTGCAAGACAGCATCGCTGTCAAGGTCGCCAGCGAGCTGGACATGCTGCTGAATGCGGGTGCCGACCGCCCGCTTGCGCCGCGCCAGACCTCATCTTTCGAGGCCTACGACCTGCTCCTGCGCGCCCGAGCTGCATATAGAATATCGCAAGATGACGCCACGATCAACGGCGCTGAGGCCTTGCTTCGCCAGGCGGTCCGCATCGATCCCGACTTCGCGGCCGCCTGGGTCGAGATCGCGACGCTGAACAATGTTGCTGCCGGCTATAATGGCAAGCGCACCCTGCAATCGGCCTTCAATGCTTCCAAAGCGGCCGTGACAAAGGCCCAGCGGATCGCGCCAGGCGCGCCGGAAACGATCATCTGGTCTGCCAATATCCGCTATTTCGAGGGCGATGCGCTGGGGGCCTACCGTATGGCAAAATCGGCGATGGCGCTGGCGCCACAGGACCCGGGGATTGTGTTCAGCGTCGGACACTATGCCGCCTGTTTCAGCTATCATGAAGAAAGCCATCGGTTGCTGACCGAAGCGCTGCGCCTCGATCCGCTCGACGGGTTTGCATGGCATATGCTCGCGCGCGTCTGCCACAACCTTGGCGAGTTGGACAACGCCGAACGCCATGCCGAACATGCCATCGGGCTTGGCGACGCGCTGGCCCACGAGGCGCTGGCATGGATCGCGATGGCGCAAGGCAAGCCGGACCTGGCCGAGCAGCGCTACATGACATTCTTTGAACGTGTCGGCGAGCAGCTGGATGGCGGCGCGAAAAACCGCCCGCTTTGGGAGATGATGGCGCGCGCCTGTTTCCGGGGCAGCGGCGCGGATGCTGGCGCGCTGCGACAGGGCCTCGCAATGCAAATGGCCGATGAAGATTTCCAGCCGCGCTCACAACATATCAATGTCGCTGCCTGCCTCGGCATGGTTCACGATACAATGGCGCTATGGGATCGATCCTATGCCGCGCGCAGCCTGATTGCCGTGTCGATGTGGAGCGATCTGCAATGGGCCCGCGATCTGCGAACCCATCCCGCATTCGCGGAATTTGCCGAAGCGCGCGGGCTGGCCGCGATCTGGCGCGAATTTGGCTGGCCGAAGGGGATCAGCCCGAACCCTGGCACAGATGGCAGCGCAGGCCAGTTCCGGGTGATTTAACACTTTGTCTCGTCATGGGCGGGCAAAAAGGACGCGGGTCCAATATCGGTCTGCGGTGCGTCCATCAGATAGAGATACGAATTGTGGGTGTGCTGGTTCGTGGCCTGATCGACATATCCAATGCTCGCGGGCAATTGCACCTTTCGCAGATGGATCAGCGTCTCGGCCTGCTGCCATGGGCCGGACGCGCGCGCAACGTCGGCCCACAGTTTCAGCCCGGCGCGGATGGCATCGCCCTCCACATCATGGGGTAAGGGCTCGGGTACGTTTTGCGCAATGAGCTGATCGATACTGGCATACCAGAACGGAATCGTATCAAGCGGGTTTATGATCTGGAATGAGCTTGCCTGTGTGCCCAGCCATTGCGCGAAGGCCGGATCTCCCGGCGATGGCGGCGCTGACGCATACCCGATGAGTTGCGTCTCGCCGGTATTGGCCCAGCCTCCGGCCTGCTGCATCGCCCAGGCCAGCATGATCTGCACGAGTGATGCACCCTGGCTATGGCCCGCAACGAAAACGACAAGACCATGGGTCTCGCGTGCCCGAGCCGCCAGGAACTGGCCAAGCGTAAAGCCGGTTTCATCGGGCACACGGACCATGCCCTGAACCGCTTCCAGATAGTGCTTTGACACTTTCGTCTCAGCGCCCGGTGTAAACGGACACGCCACTTGCGCCGTTGGCACGTCCTCCCAGAAGCTGGTGATTGTGTAGATTGTTCCGCGCAAGACGATTGACAGAAAGCCGGTGGAGTCCTGACGAGCGACATAGACCATATTGTCTTCATGGGTGCCGACCAGCGGCCCCCAGACCAGCGACCACTCAGCCTTCGTGGCGTAATCAGCGCGCGCCAGCTGCGCGATAATGGCCGGGCGCACCGCATGCATGGGCTGGCCCACGGCTGCATTCGCGATCGCTGCGAGGGTCACCTGAACCTGCGCCTGCGCGAGATTGTAGCAAGCCACAGGGTCTCTCCTTGATGGATCGACCAAGACCGTGCAGCCATTTTGCCCCACAAGCAAGGCTTTTCGCGCCAACCGGCACGGACAGAAGTGGCTCGGTTCGTTTGAACAGATTTCGGTCGCTCTATGAGTGGATTTTTACCCATCGGATTATGCCGCAATCGGGACTGGCCGCCGCGCATTGAAGTAAGCCTGATCTGGCATTTGCCGGTCAAGCGACGGGTGTGGGCGCCCTGCTACGGCACTCGTTCCAGCCTCTCACAGCTTTTCATCGGGGGCTGGTGTCTTTGACGTGCCTTTGTGACAAGGCCACCTTTCACCCCAAAAGAAAACTCCCGAAATCCTCAAGTATTTCAGGGGCTTATCTGGGTGCGGGAGTAGGATTTGAACCTACGACCTTCAGGTTATGAGCCTGACGAGCTACCGGACTGCTCCATCCCGCGACAAA
>CAYXQV010000166.1:0-5984 GCA_964467505.1 uncultured Hyphomonadaceae bacterium
CTGGCTGCAATAGCCGCAATTCTCTGCGCAGCCGCCTGTCTTGATCGAGAGGAGTTGCGACTTCTGCACCCGGCCATCGGCCCAATTGGCCGCTTTCACGCCAAGCGCGCGCGCAAGCAGCGTGTCGAGCGGCAGTTCGTAAAGCGCATTGATTTCGCCGCGTTGCCAGTCATGGCGCGGGGTCAGGTCGGTCATGCTTGGGTCTCCTATTCTGAATCAGTTCGCGAGTGTGGTGGTGGTTGGTTATGTCTGGATTTTTCAATCCAGTTTCGGAGACAGGCGGCTGGCAGCGATCTCTTGCCTTGCAGATCGAATAAGAAGGAGCATGGGCGACGTAACGAGAAGAATGACAAGAAATACCTGAAACGCGAGGTCGTAGCTACCCAGCCTGTCATGAATAAAACCTGCGATCGGCGAGGCCAGCAATACGATTGGAAGCGCAAGCGGCTGCATCAGCCCGTTCGCAGAGCCGTAGGATCGACTGCCGAATGCAGTCGCGAGTGCCATATTCCGCAGAGGAGCCATACCGCTCAATCCGAAGCCATAGACTGCTGCAGCAATCAGAAATGCTGACTGGCTCTGCGCCAGCGTAAACAGGAACGTGCCGATAATCTGCCCCGCCAGGGAGATGGCGATACTTGTCTTCGCCCCAAGCGCATCAGCAAGCCAACCAAGAAGCGGCTTTCCCGATACAATCAGCACCCCCATCACCGATAGAATGAAGGAGGCCTGGTAGGCTCCCAGTTCAGAGTCCATCAAATGGCCGTAAAGGTGCAGGATGACCCCCTGCCAGACACACATCATGCCTCCAAAAAGAAGCACGATTCCCCAGAAAGGAGGGCTCGCCAGGAGTTCCTTTGTGCTCCAGGTCAAGTCGACCTCAGCAGCGGGGGACATGGCCTGGCGGTCCGCATCCTCATTGCGAATGCCATCGGGGACATCGCCGGTTTCGCTCGGGGCCTTGATGAAAAAGGTCACAACCGGAACAAGAACACATGCAAGGACGGTCCCAAGGATGACATAGCCACCCCGCCAGCCGTAATTCAACAACAACCAGGCGGCAATCGGCGGTATCAGGATGCCGGCGACCGAAGCGCCTGCGACATCAAGCGACAGCGCAAGACCCCGGCGCCGTTTGAACCACATTACGACGACCTTCGATGTGGAAAAACTGCTTATGGAAACGCCGCCGATCCCGAAAAATATGCCGAAAATCAGAAAGATGATGATAATATTCGGAGCAAGGGCCGTGAGAACATAGCCGACCGTGACCAAAGCCGTACCTGTCAGCAGGACCCTTCGTGCGGGCCAGATATCGAGTGCGCGCCCAATAAACGGTGCGAAAACCGCGCCGACAGCATAAGCGGCCGTGAAGGCAAGGGATATTGCAAACCTGCTGCCGCCAAAGTCTTCAGACATGGCCGGCAGGAAGACGCCCCGACTATAGAACAGGCTGCCTGAAATCAGCGAGATCGCAAAACATGCGCCGAGCACGATCCAGCCATAAAAGACACGCCCCTTGCGTTGAGGACTCACATCGGACATTTGCTTGCTCCGTACGCCGATCCGAAACGTCCGTTTCGGCAGGTTGAATGGCTGATGCTTGAGCCGCTCTCATGATGCCCCTTGCCCGGAATGCTCTCCTCGCACCCACAGTGTCTGACTTTGTTCACGGTGATCCTCCCTTTCCGTGTAAGGATTGAGGCACTGCTTGGCGGCACCTCAATCGCAATGTCGCGTCCGCCCCGCGCCCCAGCCGAGCCAGAGCTTCATGAGCTCAGTCGATCTGAGCCAGGACTTGTATTTGCTGTCCTGAGTGTCGTGCGGCGAAAGCCTCCTTCAATGTGATCGGCATCAACCCACCGTTTGACCTGAAACTACCGCAAGAAAAACGTCAAAACAAGCAAACGTTTGCGTTGTGTGTTTTCATTGTCGTGACATCAGTTTCACATGCTGCAGTCTGCGCACTGGCTTCGCGTTTCGCTCGAGCGGATGCTCTTTCCTGAACCCGCCAGATGCCGTCGGCTTGATGCGCCGGCCCAGAGGAGGTAGGTTGTCAACGTGTGACGGTTTGACCTGAAGGAGCATGATTTTGTTCCGCTTTTTGGAGTTGCGTGTGACTTTGCGTCTTTTCGTTATCCCTTCGAAATTCGAAATCAATTCTCGACTGCCCAGCCAAGTGGCCGAGATCCGGGCTGCGGGCGGTAAGAGATGTGTGCCGACAAATTTTTGTTCTCGGAGAATTGCCCTGTGAAACTGTTTCATTGCAAAGATGCGCGATCGTTTCGTCCGCTTTGGGCGCTCGAAGAACTGGGTCTCGATTACGAGCTCGAAATCATGCCGTTTCCCCCGCGCAGTCGTCGGCCCGGCTATCTCGACATCAATGGTCTCGGAACGGTTCCAACCCTTGTTGACGGCGACGCGGTCCTGACCGAGTCGTCCGGCATCTGCCATTATCTCGCCGAAAAGAATGCACCAACACCATTGCGGATCGCGCCAGGCGAGCCTGGGTATGCGGAGTATGTCACCTGGTTGTTTCGTTCCGATGCAACTTTGACCTTTCCGCTGACCCTCCTTCTTCGTTATAAGCATCTAGAACCCGAAGAGCGCCGCAACGCCCAGGTCGCCGAGGACTATCTCGTCTGGTTCCTGTCGCGCCTTCGTTCGGTCGAGACAGCGCTTGAAGGCGGGAAAGCCTTCCTTGTTGCTGACCGGCTCACAATGGCAGATATCACCGTTCACTACGCCCTGTATTTCGGCCAGAATCTCGGTATTCAGGAACACTACAAACCAAATTGCCGGCGCTATCTGGACCTGCATATGGAGCGTCCGGCCTTCATGCGAGCGCTGAAAAGGCAGGCAGGCTGATCGCAGCGCTCAGGCGCACCGCGCGGGAAACCCCCAGCGCACCACGGCAAGTCCGCACGAACGCGTTGAGCGTGCCTGACTGACACAGATTTCCGGCGGCCATATTGACGGTATTCACTTCAATGACAGCTCTGCGCGTTCACGTTCATATGGCTCATGGGAATGCTTGAGTGTTTCATCGTGAGCCCCATGGAAGGATCAGGCATCCGTCAGCAGGATGCCTCGGTCTTTCAGGCGTTCGATCTCTCCAACGCTCAGGTCAATCCAGTCTTGAAGAGCCTGCATGTTGTGTGCGCCGCGTCCGGGCAGGCGCGCCCCGGCCGGGATGCCGCTCTGCGCGCCTGAGAAGCGGTAGGGCGACTGGACAGTTCTCCGCTTCTGGCCGATATCATCTTCAACCTCAACGATCACGCCGCGCGCCCGGGCACTTGGCTGATCAAAGCTTTCAGGCCCGAAAGCCCGGACAAGCCCCCATGCGAGATTGAGGCTGCTCAGCCATTCCACGAGGGACTGGAAGTCAGAGAATGACAATATTTGCGCCTGCAAGCTTGCGATCCTCAGCCGATCTTGCGTTGCGCCATTGGCGCCCACAGGCACAGTCACGCTGAGCCCCATCGTGCCGGCGATGCGTTGCCAAAGCATTTCAAGGCTTGAGGAGATGAGAATTCGCTCGCCCTCTGGAGCCTCCCAGACCAGATTTTCAGGAGGACGCGGCCAGGCGTCATCCAGCGACCAGTGGGCAAAATCATCGCTTGCATGGACCGCGCTCATCATGGAAATTTCAACTTGCTGGCCAATGCCCGTGCGCTCTGCGCTCCGGAGCGCAGCAAGGAGTCCTACAAGTCCATGCAAGGCGCTGACAGTATCGGCAAATGAAACCTGAAGGTCTTGCGGGGCCCCGCCGCTTACAGCCGCCTGCCTGGCAATCAGCCCGGCCTCGGCATGCACGACAGGGGCGTAGGCAGCCCGGCCTCGCTCTGGTCCGTCCTGTCCAAACCCGGAAATCGACAGCATGACGAGGCGGGGGTTGGCAGCGTGAATGTCTGCCCAATCAAGCCCCAGTCGCGCCATGACGCCCGGGCGAAAGTTCTCAACCAGGATGTCGGCCTGAGAGGCCAGGCTGAGGACAAGGTCGCGTGCGCCTTCTGCCTTGAGATTGATGCAGATATTGCGTTTGCCGATATTCTGCTGGAGGTAAAACCCCGACGCGCCGGGCTCTGTGCGTCCCAGGTAGCGGGAAATATCGCCCTCCGGCGGTTCGATCTTCAAGACGTCTGCGCCAAGGTCCGACAGCATGCGGGTTGCGAACGGGCCCGCAAGGACGCGCGACAGGTCGAGCACTTTCAATCCCTCAAGCGGAAATTCCGCGACGTCCGTGTCATGCATGCTCGTTGTTCCAGTTTTTTCAGAGGATCGTTTTGCTCGCGACCCTAACGGCCCACCCAGATTGGCGATGACCAGGCCATTTCCGTGACGGTTGGTTCGGGAAAGGCAGGCGGTTCCCGACCGATCTCGAGACTGGTCCAGGTGGACCATCGACACGTCGGATTTTCGATGACACGTACATAGTAGAACGCGTTCTGCGCAGGCTGGAAGGCTTGGTCGGTCCACACCGCGCGCAGATCGGAAGCGCCGGTTTCCTCACCGAATTCGCAGGTGGAGAGGTCCACTTCGGCTTGTCCTGGCGAGCAGCGCCCGCTGGCAGCATCGGGGATCCGCCCATCGCTGCAGGCGACATCAACCACCGCCTCGAAGGTCTTACCATTCTCGGTCCAGCCTTTGACAATCTGTACACGGTCAAGTGGCGCAGAAAGCGGGTCGCGCGTCGCCCAGACAAGGAATGAAGGCTTCGCACTATCGGAGCCGACCAAGGTGGCCCCCATGGGCACGCCGGCCTGGTAGGCTGTTTCGATTGGCTGGGCAGCTTCAAGAAGGGCGTCGTCAAAAGCAAAGGAGCCAAAGAAGCGCAGACGAATACGCGTTCCGCTCGTCGCATAAACTTCCTTGCGCTGCATGGCGTCGAAGAGGGAGTCGCGCGTGTTTTCCTCAGCCCAGATCACCGCAAGCCCGCCAGGGTTGCGCTGCAATCCGCGACGATTGGAATTGATGGTCAGCCGGAGTTCAGGAAGACCGGTGAACATCCCGCTCGATCCTCTGAAATCAAATTCTTCGGTGTCACCGGGGTTGGAATTGTGTGTGTCGGTGCTGCCGATCATGCCGAAGTCAAGCGCGTTGAAACCAAGCTCGTCTTCCAGTTCCAGCCCTCTTTTCAGGCCATCACGCGCCATTGAGGTTGGAAAGATGCAGTCGGTTTCCTGACCGTCACGGCAAGGCAGGAAAAATTGCTCGAAACTGCACTCCTCATCGGTCGCGCCAAATCCAGGCGCACATTCGGAATTACCTTTGACCTGAAACATCTCCAGAATGGGTTCGACTTCGCGCCGCATGCGCCAGTCGGCCTCGGTATAGGCGTCGCCATCAATCGTGATCCCTGAAAAGGCCAGCCCCCATGATTTGTTGGGATTATGGAGAATAGTGAGAAAATCGCAGGGCGCTTGACAGGTCCTATCAAGCTGGCGCCACAGGTCGAGTTCGCTTGCTGCATCGAACATGGAAACCGCATAAGTGGGAAGTGTGGTGTTGCGGAAAATCACATTGCGATGGAGCTTGCCTCCATTGGCCAGTGGCGGGGAATATTCATAGGCTGCGAACGAGGTGAAATGGCCCGGATCATTGGCAGCCTCCGCTGCAGCGATCACCCTGACCCAGGTCGACCGGGCAAATTGCTGCGCGACGGCCTTGTCACCGATTACACCAGTAAAAAGGTTCACGGGTGGGCGCGCCCTGCCTGAGCGCCTCAGCTGCTCGAAAAAGCTGGCATCGGGACGTTCAAACCGTGCGCAGAACATTGCCAACTCGGCATTCTCGCCCGGTGCCTCGCAGGACTCGTGCAATCCGAACACTTCAGCATGATCAGTGATTGCTGCGAAATCCAGTGGGCGCGATAATTGTACTGTTTCTCCGGTGGCAGTCGTCAGTGCTTCACCGCGAGCAAAGCGGTAGGAGTCCTCAATCGGGGCGCGGGTGCCAAACAGGTAAGCATCAAATGAGAGGCT
>CAYXQV010000167.1:0-5984 GCA_964467505.1 uncultured Hyphomonadaceae bacterium
GTGCCGACGAGGTTGATCTGGATGATCAGGTCGAACTTGTCGAGCGGGAAGTGGCTGATCTCGCCGGTTTCCTTGTGGCGCGAGGCGGTCTTGAAGGCATTGCCGGTGCCGGCGCAATTGATGAGGATACGCTCCTGGCCAATCGCGGCGCGCGACTTCTCAAACGCGGCATCGACGCTGGCTTCATCGGTGACATTGCACTCGCAGAACACGCCACCAAGCTCGCTGGCGAGCGCTTCGCCCTTTTCGACATTGAGATCGAACAGCGCGACTTTCACGCCGAACTCGCTGTTCAACCGGCGCGCGGTTGCCGCACCAAGACCGGATGCGCCGCCCGTTATGACGGCGGAAATGCTGGAATCGAGTTTCATGAGGCTGCTATCCTCCCTTGCATATTTGTTGACCTGAGCGATGTATAACGCCTGAAACGGAGTGGCCAATGTCTGACGCAAGGGCAATCGCCGAGGAAGCCGGGGACGAGACGCGCGCGGGCCTGCCCCTGGCGATCGAGCGCAACCGGCGCACAACGAAGCGGCGTTTCCTTCCGAAACTGCTCAAGGTCGCCGGGCGCATACCTTTTGCCGATGACCTGGCAGCGGCCTATTATGCAGCGCTCGACCCTGACACACCGAAAAAGGTCAAGGGCGTGCTGCTGGCCGCGCTGGCCTATTTTGTCATCCCGACCGATCTTTTGCCCGACATCATTGCCGGCTTCGGCTTTACCGATGATGCAACCGTGCTGGCCACCGCGCTTGGCATTGTCGGCGGGCATATTGATGAGCGCCACCGCCGGGCAGCGCGCCGCCTTCTGGGCAAGCGAGAGCCGAGAGTGTCGGCGCCGGAACACGCGAAAACAGGCCGGGATTGACCGGTTCGTCTGACGTTTTTCAGGTGCGGCAGGTGCGAAACGCAATTGCGCCCGTTTACCCGAGCGCAACACATGCTTATGTTACGAGAATAAACCCAGCTTGATTGGAGGCCCAAATGGGCTCAGTCGGTCCACTGCAGATTGTTCTGCTCGTCGTTGTTGCCCTCCTTGTCTTTGGCGGGCGCGGGCGGATATCGTCGATCATGGGAGACATGGCCAAGGGAATACGCAGTTTTCGTCAGGGCCTCAACGAAGGCGATGAAGACAAGGCCGCCAATCCTCGCGCCGTTGGCAAGGGCGAAGACGACTATGTCAATGTCACGCCTGAAAAGGACAAGACGAAATCGTCTTGATCCTGCTCGAGCCGGAAGGCGAATCGAATGCTGCCCCAGTTCGGATTGTCGGAATTCCTGCTGCTCGCTGCGGCGGCCCTGATCATTGTCGGCCCGCAGGACCTGCCATTGATGATGCGCCGGCTTGGCCAGTTCGTGGCACGTGGCAAGGCGATGGCGCGCGAATTCCAGTCGGCTTTCGATGACATTGCCCGCCAGGCCGAGCTTGATGAGTTGCGCAAGGAAATCGAGGATCTCAAGCGCGAAAATGCCGTGACCGGGGCTGTAGAGGACCTGCGCGCGATCGAGGGCGATATCAACGAAGCGGTGATGCGCGGGGCCGGCGATGCATCCACTGAGCACCGCGAGGAGGCCAGCCAGGCCTTGCCGGACGAAGGCGAAGCGCCCAAAAGTTCCAGCGCATGAGCCATGACAAGCCCGAAGACGAGCGCCCGGACATAACGCCCGGCGAGGATGAGCTGGAGGAAAGCCGCGCGCCGCTTCTCCAGCATCTCGCAGAACTGCGCATGCGGCTGATCTGGTCGCTGGTCGCGCTGGCCGTGGCGGCACTGGCCTGTTTCGGTATTGCCGAGCAGATCTACAATTTCCTGCTGCGCCCGTTCGCGCAGGTGGCCGAGGCCGCGCGCGAGGGTGCGCAGCTTGAACTGATCTTTACAGGGCCGTTGGAGTTTTTCTTCGCCAAGCTGAAACTGTCGCTGTTTGGCGGCGTGTTTCTCGCTTTCCCTGTCATCGCCTACCAGATCTATGCCTTTGTTGCGCCGGGGCTTTACAGGAACGAGAAGGGCGCGTTCCTGCCCTTCCTGGTTGCCGCGCCGGTGCTGTTTACTGCCGGGGCTGCCTTTGTCTATTTCATCATGATGCCGATGGTGGCGCGATTCGCACTGTCGCAGGAGCAGATCGAATCGACGGTGGCGGCGATCAAGCTGTTGCCGCGCGTGTCTGAATATCTCTCGCTTGTCATGGCGCTGATGCTGGCCTTCGGGATCAGCTTTCAGTTGCCGGTGGTGCTGAGCCTGCTCGGGCGGGTCGGTCTGGTGACTGCGGACACGCTGAAAAAGGGACGCAAAT
The DNA here is from genome assembly GCA_964467505.1 of uncultured Hyphomonadaceae bacterium. Lineage (GTDB taxonomy): Bacteria > Pseudomonadota > Alphaproteobacteria > Caulobacterales > Hyphomonadaceae > UBA5336. The sequence goes on from CAYXQV010000167.1 coordinate 2,290, forward strand.
ACGCCCTTGTCGGCATTCTCGCCTTTGCCGCCTTTTTCACCCCGCCGGACATCATCTCGCAGATCCTGCTGACCGTGCCGGTAATGTTGCTGTACGAGGCCAGCATCTGGTGCGTCTACCTGATGCAGCGCAAGCTGGAAGAGGAAGAAGCCGCGATTGAGTGAGCCGGCAGGGCGCGCGTGGCGGAATCGTGTTAATTGCACCAACGATGCTGATTGCGGTCCTCTTTACCTTTGCGCTTGCTTCTGACAGTGGCCCGCTGGACGCGGCCCTGCGCGCGAGCGAAGCGCCCCCGACAATGCGTGCGGCATTCACCGCGCAGGTTCGAAATGGCGATGCAATGCGTGTCGTAAACTTCGATCCGCGCCGCGAGCCCACCGCTCGCTGGCAGGTAGAGGAAGCGCGCGGGGCCAACCCTGATCTTGACGAGATTATTGCCCACTGGGCCGGCGAGCCGGCGCCCGATGGCCGCCTGTTTCCAGATGACCTGCGCGCCAGCCTGTCACAGACGGTTGAGGTCGAGGATCTCGGGCAGGCCTGGCGTGTGCGGTTCCGTCATCAGCCCTCACTGAACGATGGCGTGCTTGATGTCTGGGCGAGCGAGACACTTTCCGCGACTGCATGGCTCGATCCGGTTTCGGAGCGGTTCGTGCGCATCGACCATGTTCTCGCCGAGCCTGTGCGCGGGCCCGATGGTGGCCGCCTGACACGCTGGGAGCAGTCTTATTTCCTCGAGACCGAGCCAAGCTATGGACTGAGCTTCGTGTCTGGCTTTGTTGTCGATATCGAGGCGCGCGGCGGCTTTCGGAGATTTGCGCGGCGCTACAGCGTGCGCATTGTCTCGGTGGAGTTCTTCTTTGCCAGCGCCGCCGATGAGCGCCGTTTCCTGAGCGCGCGTGAGGGTGCTGGTCTGGACGGCGAGTTGCGCTAGTGTCTCGTAAATGACGGTGCACCTCGTGAAACTCTGTGTCGGGGCTGATGACGTGGCCGACCTTGCGGCCTGGCAGGCGCGGCTGATGCGCGGCCTGCCCAATCCTGTCCATCACACACGCATGGTGCCGAAACAGGCCGAAGAGCTGATGGATGGCGGCTCGATCTACTGGGTGATCCGCCGCGCGATACGGGTGCGCCAGCGCATCCTTGATGTGCGCGAGATCGCGGACGGGGGCGGGCGTCGGGCCTGCGAACTGGTGTTCGATCCCGAGTTGGTCGAGACCGAAGCGCATCCCAGGAAGCCATTCCAGGGCTGGCGTTACCTCAAGCCTGCAGATGCGCCGCGCGACCTTGCGGGAAGCGCCCGCAGGGATATTCCGGCCGAGCTTGGCATGGCGTTGCGCGAGGCGCTGGTCTGGTAGGTCGCGGTTAGTCGCGCGGGCCCATATTGTCGATCAGGCGCGTGGTGCCGACATGGCCGGCGCCGAGCAGGCGAACCGGCTTGTCCGCTTCGAGCGGGCCGTCCGCCAGGTCGCGCAGCGTTGCCGGATCGACCGCGGAGACATAATCGACACTGTCCCAGCCAGCCGCGTGCAGATTGTCGCGCGCTTCCGCAAGGCATTCGCCGACAGGCGTGCCGGCCGCGATCCGCATGCGGGCGCGATGCAGCGCGGCGAACAGGGCCCCGGCGCGCATGCGCTCAGGTGCCGACAGATAGGCGTTGCGCGAGGAATGGGCGAGGCCATCGCAGCCGCGCACGGTGGGCGCGCCGACGATCTCGACCGGGAAACCGAGATCGCCCGCCATGCGACGGATGACCTGGAGCTGCTGGAAATCCTTCTCGCCGAACACCGCCACATCCGGGCGGACCTGCGCGAACAGACGGGCCACGACGGTGGCAACACCGTAGAAGAAGTGCGGGCGGTGGCGTCCGTCGAGGAGATCGGAGAGCGCATTCACGCGAACCTCTGTCAGCGAACCGGGCGGGTACATGTCCTCCTCGCGCGGAAGATAGACAAGATCACAGCCGGCTTCGGCGAGCCGGGCGAGATCAGAATCAGTGTCGCGCGGATAGGCGTCGAAATCCTCGCCGGGCGCGAACTGGGCCGGATTGACATAGATGCTGGCCACCGTCCTGTCGGTCCGGGCCCTTGATTCCCTCAAAAGGGACAGATGACCATCGTGTAATGCACCCATGGTCGGGACCAGCCCCACGGTCTGCGACCTGTTGCGGTAATTGCGAATTGCGGCGAAAAGTTCGGCGCGCGAACGCGCAACCGGCAGGGGATTTTTTGGCATTGGAATTTTGTATCGGATAGCCTATCGTAAACCCACTGTTAACCTGAAACGGGGAGGTTTCAAACATGTCTTATCGCATCGCCAACGCTCTCAAGCGCCTCACCGTATCGACCTTTGTTCGATTTCTCTCCGTGGATCGTGTCCGCCGGGATGCTCCCGAGCCGCGCAGTCGTGACTTTGACGGGAAGCTCTGCAATCCGGCAGGTGATGACTGGCTGTTCGAGGAAAGCGCCTCGCCACTGGCGATGGATGTGCGTGCGCTGGCCAATGAACTCGGCCGGACGTCAAGCGCTCTGCAGGGGCTGCGCCAACTCCTGACGAGCATTGCCCATCACGCGCCGCTTACAATCAGCGCACAGCCGGGCGCGGCGTCAAACATGGTGTGGAGCGAAGACCTGCTCTTCGATGTTGCACCGACGGCCGTCATTCCGTCGATCCGCGAGCCGCTGGCTGGCGAGGCTGCATTTCTGTTTGAGGATGACGCGCATGCCAGCTCAGGCTGGAGCGCGCTTCAGGGATTGAGGGCAGAGCCGCCGCTGGCGGCCTGAGGATTGTGCCATAAGGGCGCCGGCCCGGCACTGTAAGGGGTAACCATTGCCTGCCGAGGGTTTCAGTCCGATCGAGCGCAGCGCCGTGTCCGTTTCCGAACGTTCGCGCCCTGCCCGCGTCATTGTTGTCGGCAATGAAAAGGGTGGCGCGGGCAAATCGACCGTGGGCATGCATCTGACGGTTGCCCTGATGCGGATGGGCAGGCGCGTCGGGGTGATCGACCTTGATGTTCGTCAGCGGACGCTGACGAGATACCTCGAAAACCGTGTGCGGTGGATAAAGTCGTCGGGCTCAAGATTGCCGATGCCGGAGATCATCCGCGTGGACGCAAGCGAGGCACGCGATCTCGACGCTGCAGAGGCCGAGGAGAAGCAGCGGTTCGGGCAGGCACTCAAGCGCCTGCAGGAGAGCTGTGATTTCGTGATCGTCGATGCGCCCGGAGGTGACACATTCCTGTCGCGCCTCGCCCATGTACATGCAGACACGCTGATCACGCCGCTCAATGACAGTTTTGTCGATTTCGACCTGCTCGGCGATGTCAATCCACAGACACTTGAAGTGCTCCGGCCGAGTTTCTACTCGGAAATGATCTGGAATTGCCGCAAGCAAAAGGCGATGGAAAGCCGGCGGCCCATCGACTGGGTTGTGATGCGCAACCGCATGTCGCCGCTGGAGGCGCGCAACAAGCAGAAGGTCGGCGAAGCGCTGAACAATCTCGCGCGGCGGATCGGTTTCCGGATGGCGCCGGGCCTGTCGGAGCGCGTCATCTATCGCGAACTGTTCCCGGCGGGGCTGACACTGCTGGACCTGACCGAGCAGGGATCCAATATCTCCTTCACGATGAGCCATGTGGCTGCGCGCCAGGAATTGCGTGATCTTGTCATCATCCTGCAGTTGCCAGAGTTTGAAGGCGT
>CAYXQV010000168.1:0-5956 GCA_964467505.1 uncultured Hyphomonadaceae bacterium
TGACCAATGCCGGACTCGCGCTAAAGACGCTCAATGACCAGTTCAAGGAGCAGGTGGCCAATGTGGAGTGAAACGGACGCGCGCAGGCGCGGGCTGATGCTGGTGATTTCCTCGCCCTCGGGTGCGGGCAAGACAACGCTTTCGCGCCGGCTGATGGATGAATTCCCGGACGTCGTGCTGTCGGTCTCGGCAACAACCCGCGATCCGCGCCCCGGCGAGGTTGACGGCGAGGACTATCATTTCCGCACGCTCGCGCAGTTCCGCGAAATGATCGAAGATGATGCGTTTCTCGAATGGGCAAAGGTGTTTGACCATTATTACGGCACGCCGCGCGCCGATACGGTCGCCCGGCTGCGCGATGGTCGCGACGTGATCTTCGATGTGGACTGGCAGGGCGCCGATGCGCTTCACGACGAGATGCCCAATGATGTTGTCTCGGTTTTCGTGTTGCCGCCCTCGATCACCGCGCTGCGCGAGCGGCTTGCTGCGCGAGAGGGCATGACTGTGGAGGGTGTGGAGCGGCGCATGCGCGATGCGCGTGCGGAAATCCGCCACTGGCGGCGCTATGACTACTGTATCGTCAATGACGATCTCGAAACTGCTTACGGGAAACTGCGGCGCATCTTGCTGGTCGAACGCCAGAAAAGGCTCCGCCAGCGCCATCTCGACGCACATGTCCGCGAATTGCTGGATGAGGGCAGTGCAGGCGGCGCATGACCGCCCGCAGCCAGTTTGCAAACCTGAAGCCCTATTTCTGGGCGATTTCGATATAGCGTTCCTGGACGCCCGGATCACTCTGGATGAGAGTCGCGATCTGGTCGAGTTCCTCCAGCGAGAGCGGGCTTTCGGCAATCACCGCGTCAAGCTCAGCCTGGGCGTCGTTCTGCAGCGCTGTCAATTCCGCCTCGTCGCTTGTCGCTTTCTGGTCAGCCTGGAAGTTCTCGCGGATCGTCTGGATATCTGCCTGGATACCGGCAAACTGGCGTAGATCGGCATCACTGACATCGGCCTGCACCTGCGCACCTTGCGCTGGGGCCTGGGGGGTCTGCTGGGTCTGTGCAAACGCGCCGCCGGCAAGGCCTGACAGGGTCATTGCGGCAATGGCAGTTCTGAAAGTGTGGGACATGGAACATCTCCTTTATTGCTTCAAACCACGATGGGCCGCCTAACAGGCATGCCGGGGGCATTAAAAGGGGTGGCACTGCAATCTGGCGATTAAACTTTATCAATTGGCGGGTGGCTGCATGTCGCCCGCAGATGACAGTTGCCCCGAACCGGCCTAACACCTGGCCGATGAGTGACCGCCCCCGCGCCATCATCAGCCCGCGCGCCATCGCCAGGAACTGGAGCCGGCTGTCGGCACATGCAAACGGTGCGCAGGTCGGGGCCGTGGTAAAGGCTGATGCCTATGGCCACGGCCTCGCACCCGTGGGCACGGCACTCGCCGCTGCCGGCTGCCGCAGTTTTTTCGTCGCCTATGCCTTCGAGGGCGCGTTGTTGAGGCAGGTTCTCGGCCCGCAGGCGCGGATCCATGTCTTCAATGGCCCATCGCGCGATTCGATTCGGGAATTTCGCGACCATGCCCTTGTCCCCGTGATCAACTCGGCTCATGAGGCGCAGCTATGGGCGCAGGCCGGGCAGGGCGGCGCTTATGCACTGCACATCGACACGGGCATGAACCGGCTGGGACTGCGACCCGACACGCTCCCCGCGCTCGCCGGCCTGCTTGAGACGCCCTGCCTGATCATGTCGCATTATGCTTGCGCCGATGAGCCCGCCCACCCGCTCAACCGGGCCCAACTTGATGCCTTCAGCGCGGCGGCCGGCATGTTTCCGGGCGTTCCCACCAGCCTTGCCAATACGGCGGGTCATTTTCTCGGGCGGGAGTTTCTCGGCGATGTGACACGGCCCGGCATCGGTCTTTACGGAGGTGGCACGAGCCCGGCCCAAAGTCTCGATTTCGAACCGGGGCTCACACTTGAAGCGCCGATCCTGACGGTGTGCGATGTGCCGGCGGGCGAGAGCGTTGGCTATGGCGCGACACGCCAGCTCGACCGGCCGACCCGCCTTGCCACGATCGCCCTTGGCTATGGCGACGGGTTCCTGCGTTCGGGGGGCAATCGCGGCTTTGCAATGCTTGGCGACATACGCTGTGCGATCATGGGGCGCGTCTCCATGGACCTGATCACACTTGACGTGAGCATGGCTGCAGGGCTTGCCAAACCCGGCGCGTGGGTCGAGATGCTTGGATCAGCTGCAAGGCTGGAGGCGCAGGCGGCTCTTGCCGGCACACTGGGTTATGAATTGGTGACAGGATTGGGACCGCGAATTGAGCGAACTCTCGCAGACTGAAAATCATCGCGCCTCGTCAACCGTGCCCAACCCCCTGAGGTGGATTGGCGCGGCTGCGCTTGGACTGTTTGCCGAGGTCGGGCGCGTGGCGCGCTTCTCCGGCAGCGTCGTCGGGGCCGCGCTCACGCCGCCCTGGTATCGCGGCGAGATACTTCGCCAGATGGTCCGGATCGGCTTTTTCTCGCTGCCGGTTGTCGGTCTGTCCTCGATCTTCATCGGCGCGGCTCTTGCGCTCAATATCTATACGGGCGGCTCGCGTTATGGTGCCGAACAGTTCGTTCCGAATATTGTCGTGCTTGGCATCACCCGTGAGCTTGGCGCAGTGATCACCGGCCTGATGCTGGCAGGGCGGGTCTCGGCGGGTATCGCGGCCGAAATCGGCGCCATGCGGGTGACCGAGCAGATCGATGCGCTCAAGACACTGTCAGCCAGCCCGGATCGGTATCTCTATGCGCCCCGCCTGATTGCTGCCATTCTGACCCTGCCGATCCTTGTTGCGATATCGGACATTATCGGCGTCATGGGCGGCTGGCTGGTGAGCGTTCAGGCGCTGGATTTCGATTCGGCTGTCTATCTGCGCAACACCATGGATTTCGTGACCGTGGAAGATATCAGTGCTGGCCTGATCAAGGCGGTGGTGTTCGGGGCTGTGATCGCCCTGATGGGCTGTTTCCATGGTGACCGTTCCAAAGCTGGCGCCACCGGGGTCGGGCGTGCAGCGACACTGTCCATGGTTTCAGCCGCTGTGCTCGTGCTCGCGCTCAATTATGTGATGTCGACAGTGTTTACGGAGATCGGCCTGTGAGCGCGCCGCTGCTGCAACTCGAAGGTGTCGTCAAATCCTTCGACGACAACCATGTCCTGCGCGGCGTTGATATCGATGTCGCGCGCGGGCGCTCGCTCGTCGTGCTTGGCGGCTCGGGATCGGGCAAGTCGGTGATGCTGAAGACAGCGCTCGGACTGATGACGCCCGACAGCGGCACGGTCGGGTTCGACGGCGCCGATGTGACCCATGCCGGCGGGCGCGAGCGCGAGGCGATGCGTGCGCGCGTTGGAATGCTGTTCCAGTCGGGCGCCCTGTTCGACAGCCTCACCGTCTGGGAAAATGTCGCGTTCCGGCTGATCCACTCGGATGGAATATCGCGCAGGCAAGCGCGCGAACAGGCTGTGGAGACACTGCGCAAGGTGCATCTTGGTGCGTCGGTCGCCGATCTCACGCCTGCGGAGATTTCCGGCGGAATGCAGAAACGCGTGGCGCTGGCACGTGCGATCATTGCGAAACCGGACCTGGTCTTTTTCGATGAGCCGACGACGGGCCTCGATCCGATCACGGCTGATGCGATCAACGATCTGATCATCGAGCAGGTCAAGGCGCTGGGCGCGGCGGCGATCTCGATCACGCATGACATGGCATCGGCCCGCAAGATCGCCGACGAAATCGCCATGCTTCACAAGGGCAAGATCATCTGGAGAGGGCCGGCCAGCGAGATCGATCATTCAGGCGATGAGCATGTCGACCAGTTCGTGAATGGTCGCGCGCACGGTCCGATCCAGCCAAGTCTGTAACCACCCGTCAGGCGTCCGCGCCACGCAATGTGCAGGAAACCGGGTTGACCGCCAGGATAAAAGTGAGTAATTAATCACAAATAGGTTCATGTTCGATGGCGGAACGTTCCGTGATCGCCTGCAATCAAAGTTGAGGTTCATCATGGCTGATCCAAGCGAAGTCGTCCGGCGTCCACGTGTGCGCAATGCCCGTCCGAAGATCGAGCGCGCTGCGCTGCAGCTGTTCGTCGAGGAAGGCGTTGATGCGGCGACGACCCGCTCCATCGCCGAGCAGGCGGGTGTTTCCGAAGGCGCGCTCTACCGGCACTACAAGGGCAAGGACGAGATGGCGCTGGCACTTTTCATGGAGACCCATAACCGTCTGGGCACCATGATGGCCGAGGCGTTCGAACAGGGCGGCGCCCTGGAAGAACGCGTCCGGCGTGTCGTGACGGCCTATTGTTCGCTGGCCGATGAGGACTGGTTGTTGTTTTCCTTCCACCTGTTGTCGATGCATCGGTATCTGCCCCATGATATTCGCCGCGATGATGACCCTGTCTCGATCACCGAACGGCTGATCCGCGGGCTCATGAAGGAAGGGGAAATTCCTGAAGGTGATCCCGCCCTGCTGGCCGCCATGAGCCTTGGCGTGATGACGCAGGCCGGCCAGAACAAGGCCTATAGCCGGCTGCCGGGTCCGTTTTCAGCCCATATACCGGCTTTCACGCGGGCCATTATTGCCATCCTGAAACAGGCCTAGGAGACCGGCGATGCGCGCTTTCCTCTTTGCAGCGACCTATTGGTCGTTATCGGTTCTTTATGTCCTGCTGGCGCTGCCCTTCCTCGCCTTGCCGGGGCGCGGGCCCGTGCGGGCGATCATCCGCAGCTATACCCGTGCGATGAACCTGGCACTGCGCTGGGTGGCCGGCATCCGCAAGCAGGTGCGTGGGCGTGAGCGCCTGCCGCAGGGCGCTTTCGTGATCGCCGCCAAGCACCAGAGCTGGGGCGACGGTTTCCTTGTCTATCCTGAAGTCGAAAACCTCGCCTTCGTGACCGGCGACCATCTGGAAAAACTGCCGCTTGTTGGCGGCATCCTGCGCAAGCTCGGCGCGATTGTCATTGACAGCTGTGGCGGTGGCGAGCGCAGGGCCTCATCACTGGCCACTGGCATGAAGCGGGCTGCAGACGAAGGGCGCCATATACTGATCTATCCGGAGGGGCACCTGGCGCCTGTCGACCATCATTTCCGCTACAAGCCCGGTGTCTGGCACATGGCCCGCGCCATGGGAAAACCTGTCGTGCCGGTGGCCACCAATCTTGGCCTGTTCTGGCCCCAGCAGTCCCATGAGAAACGGCCCGGCACGGCGGTGATCGAATTTCTCGATCCGATTTCGCCTGACCTGCCGAAGAAGGAATTCCTTGCCCGGCTGACCGATGCGGTGGAAACGCGCACCGCGGAACTTGTCGCCGAAGCGCGCGGGGGCGCTGTCGTGGACCCGCGCCTGATCCCCGATCCCGAAAAGGGCGAGCTTGCGCGGCCCGTGGCACAGCCGGCGGGCTGAGAAGGGTTCGACTTCGCGCGCCTTCGCGGCTAAGCCTCGATAGAAATGCTGCGAACCTGCCGGAGCCGTGATGCCCATCCTCAAATCGACACTTGATCCTGCTTCGCCCGCCTTTGCGGCCAATCGCGATGCCATGGACGCGCTCGTCAGTGAGCTTCGCGAAAAGACCGAAACGGCCGCGCGCGGTGGGCCGGAGCGCTCGCGCGAGCGTCACACCGCACGTGGCAAGCTGTTGCCACGCGAGCGGGTCGAGCGATTGCTGGATCCCGGTGCCCCTTTCCTTGAGATCGGCGCGCTGGCGGCCAATGGCATGTATGATGACGAGGCCCCCGGAGCGGGTCTGATTGCCGGTGTCGGCCGGGTCTCGGGGCGCCAGTGCATGATCGTTTGCAATGATGCGACCGTGAAGGGCGGGGCGTATTTTCCGGTGACGGTGAAGAAACACCTGCGTGCGCAGGAAATCGCCGAGCAGAACCACCTGCCATGCATCTATCTGG
>CAYXQV010000169.1:0-5916 GCA_964467505.1 uncultured Hyphomonadaceae bacterium
CCGGGATCAGGTTGCGACCGTCGGTCAGGCCGTAGCGCGCGCCCTGTTCCTCGATCGTGTCGAGCAGCCACTGGTCATCCCTGTGCGGGCCGATCACCGGCGCGCCTGTGCGCTCGCGGATCTCGCCAGCGGCTCCGGCATGGTCGAGATGGCCATGGGTCAGCCAGACCTGCGTGATGGTGACGCCCAGGTCACCGGCAGCGCTGAGCAGCTTGTCGGTCTCCCCGCCCGGATCGACGAAGACGCCCTCCATCGTGCGCGTCGACCAGATCATCGAGGTATTCTGCTGGAGAGGGGTCACCGGGATGACCCGGATCTCCATCGCGGGCGCGCTGTTGGCGCCGTGGGATTGGCTTGTGTCAGTCATGCCGGGAAACTAGCCGCTTATTTGCCGCGCGAAAAGGAGAGTCTTGATGTCGCGAGGTGATTCACGATCACGCCGATGGCGAAGAAATAGAGGCCCTGGCGCGGCTCGACCTTCCAGGTGTCTGCGGCCTGCGTGAAGCCGATCAGGAATGCGGCGAGGAACACGTCAAGCATCGACCATTTGCCGAGAAACTGCATGAACCCTGCGGTTCGGGCACGGACCTGCGTGCCGGAGCGAAACAGGATCGCCGCGGCCATCGTCTTGACCAGCGGAAAGACGATCGAGCACGCAATGACAATCGCGGCGAGCGTCTGGCGCCCGCTGTCCCATAATGCCTCGAAGATCTGCAGCGCGTTGAGGTCGCGGCCTCCCAGCAGACCCGGCTTGTGCAGCGGGGGCAGGATGAGCCCGGTCACGATCAGCGCGACAGACGCATAAAGGGCCCATTCGGCAATCGTGTCGAGGACCGGGCCATCGCGGCGCGGCGGCGCTGTGACGGCCGCGCCTGGCGTGTCTGCGCCCGGTTCGCTCACCCCGGAACCCTCCCTGCCTGATTGGCGGGTTTCAATGCACCCGGCCATCTTCCGCTGCCAGCGATAACGGGTTAACGGTTGCGTGCAAGGCCGGAACTGCAGGTGTCCGGGGCGGATCGAATGAAGGAGAGGGCGCGATGCTCAGGGGTCGGTTCAGTATCATAATCATCGCCCTGATCGGGCTCGCGGTCTACTGGATGTCAAACCAGAAGGAAGTGCCGTTCACCGGTCGCAAACAGTTCAACACGATGAGCATCGAGGACTCGGTGCGTCTTGGCGCCCAGTCCTACCAGCAGATCCTGTCGCAGGAGGGCGGAAACGTCCTTTGTTCGCGCGCTGCGCGCAGTTGCGGGGTAAATGAGCGCGAACTGGTCGAAACGGTCAACGCAATCGGTGACCGGCTCGAAGCTGCCGCGATCGAGCTGGAACGCGAACTCATCGGGCAGGGCTACGATTTCATGACGGTCGCCGACAAGTTCGACTGGACCTATAATGTCGTTGCGTCAGACCAACCCAACGCCTTCTGCCTGCCCGGCGGATATGTCGCTGTCTATACCGGCATTCTCGACATCACCGGCAATGCCGACGGGACGGTCGACATGCGCGACCTGGACGATGTCGACAAGCTCGCAGTGGTCATGGGCCACGAGATCGGTCATGCGCTCGCCCATCATGGCGCCGAGCGCATGAGCCAGCAGAAAATGGCGCAGATGGGCTCGATGGCGGTCGGACTTGGCATGGGCGACATGTCTGCAGGTCAGCGCCAGGCTGTCATGCAGGCTTTCGGCATGGCTGCACAGGGCAGCATCCTGGCATTTTCGCGCGAACATGAGACAGAAGCTGACAAGATCGGTCTGGATATCCTCGTGCGCGCTTGTTTCGACCCGCGCGAAGCCCCGGAACTCTGGGAGCGGATGGGACAACTCGGCGGCGGCCAGCGACCGCCGGAATGGATGTCCACCCATCCGGCCAGCGAGACCCGCGCTGACAATTTCCGCCGCTGGATGCCCGAGGCGCTCGCCGAATATGAGCGCCGCTGCGACCCGCTGCGCTGAGGTCGCGTCCCCGGAACCCTTTGTTCGCGCACATCTCTTTTAGGTGGCGTGTCAGGCGGGGCAGGGCGTCGATGCGGAAACGGGAAAAAATCCCGATCGCGTCAGGACGCCTCGCCGGTCTGTGCCGATTCCCCGTGGACGTAGAGCGGGGCGGCGTTGCCGTCGACCACTTCGCCATTGATGACGATTTCCTGGACGCTGCGCAGGTTCGGCAGTTCGAACATGGTGTCGAGCAGTATCGCCTCCATGATCGAGCGCAGCCCGCGCGCACCGGTCTTGCGCTTGATTGCCTTGCGCGCGACTGCCGCGAGAGCCTCCTCGGTGAAATTGAGTTCCACATCTTCCATGTCGAAGAGGCGCTGATACTGTTTGAGCAGGGCATTTTTCGGTTCGGTCAGGATCTGGATCAGCGCGTCGGCGTCAAGGTCTTCAAGCGTTGCGATCACCGGCAAGCGGCCGATGAATTCCGGGATCAGGCCATAACCCTGCAGGTCTTCCGGCTCGACATCCTTGAGAATGTCGCCCGTCTTGCGCTCTTCAGTGTCCTTGACCTCGGCGCCGAAGCCCATGCGAGAGCCTTCGCCGCGTTGGGAGATGATCTTGTCGAGACCAGCAAAGGCACCGCCGCAGATGAACAGGATATTCGTCGTGTCCACCTGCAGGAATTCCTGTTGCGGGTGCTTGCGTCCACCCTGGGGGGGGACAGCCGCGACAGTCCCTTCCATGATTTTCAGCAGTGCCTGCTGGACGCCTTCACCCGACACGTCACGGGTGATCGAAGGATTGTCGGACTTGCGCGAAATCTTGTCGATCTCGTCGATATAGACGATGCCACGCTGGGCGCGCTCGACATTATAGTCGGCAGATTGCAGCAGCTTGAGAACAATATTCTCGACATCCTCGCCGACATAGCCCGCTTCGGTCAGCGTGGTCGCGTCGGCCATGGTGAACGGCACATCGAGTATCCGCGCAAGTGTCTGGGCGAGCAGCGTCTTGCCGCAGCCCGTTGGGCCGATCAGCAGGATATTGGACTTGGAAAGCTCCACCGAGTCATTCTTGGCGGCGTGCGCGAGGCGCTTGTAGTGATTGTGGACGGCCACGGAAAGAATGCGTTTGGCCTTTTGCTGCCCGATAACATAATCATCAAGCACATCGCAGATTTCCTGAGGCGCTGGCACACCTTCACGCGAGCGGACCATGGCGGACTTGTTCTCTTCACGGATGATGTCCATGCAGAGCTCGACACATTCGTCGCAAATGAAGACCGTCGGACCGGCAATCAGCTTTTTTACCTCATGCTGGCTCTTGCCGCAGAAGGAGCAATAAAGCGTGTTCTTGCTGTCGCCCTGAGTTCCCTGTTTCGTCATACCTGCCTCACTGCCGGAAATTGTCTTAACACGGGCCTTACAGCGCGCATTATCACTCGCGGCCTTTTCAGTCGATCATATGCACCAGCCCCCTGCAAGCAAGGGGCCGCATTCAGCCTGCCGCAGACGTATCGTCTTCCGAGCGGCGTTCGAACACGCGGTCAATGATCCCGAACTCGACCGCCTCCTCAGCTGTCAGGAAGCTGTCGCGGTCGAGCTTCTTCTCGATCGTCTCGAAATCGCGCCCGGTATGCTTGACATAAATATTGTTCAGACGGCGCTTCATCTCGATGATTTCCTCGGCGTGGCGCTCGATATCTGTCGCGACACCCTGATAGCCGCCCGACGGCTGGTGCAGCATGATCCGCGCATTGGGCAGCGCGATCCTGTTGCCCTTTTCGCCAGCCGTCAGCAGCAGCGACCCCATGGAGGCGGCCTGACCGATGCAGACTGTCGAAATAGGACACCTTATATATTGCATCGTGTCATAGATCGCGAGCCCAGAAGAGACGTAGCCTCCGGGACTGTTGATGTACATCGCCAGGTCCTTTTTGGGATTTTCCGATTCCAGGAACAGAAGCTGCGCGGTGATGAGAGCAGCGACATTGTCATCTATCATCCCGGTAACGAATATGATCCGCTCCTTCAGGAGGCGGGAAAAAATGTCAAAGGCTCGCTCACCGCGGCTGGTCTGCTCCACGACGGTTGGAACCAGGTTGACAGCGGTGGGATCGAAATCGCGCATGGGGACTTAAACCTTGCTGGCTTGGATGGGGCGTTCGCGAACTGGCGAGCCCTGTGTTGGCAGACACGTTGATATTTGTCCATTCGCCAACCGGCGCAAGAGGCGCGTGTGACGAAGACGTACAAAGGCCCGGTACGTGCCGCTGTGTAAAAGTGTGACCTGATCGCCACAATCACCTCGCGCCCTGCAGCGGGTTGCAGGTATCTGGACAAATCGTCAGCCGACCGGCTTGTGCAGCCAGTGCAACAGGAGACGGTCGGTAGGCCATCAATTCGCCCGTTCGCCGCCTTTTTCATGCCGCAAGTCTTGGCGCGTTTTCACGCAACATCTGCGCCGGGATGTGGTCTGCATTTGCGGGCGGGCCAGAAGGGCCTGCGCCCTGGCAACAGGGCATCAAGACTGTCCCTCGAAAGGAGACTTCCCAGATGACTTACAGAACCATGGTATCCGGATTATCCGCCCTCGCCTTTGCTGGCAGCGGTCTGGCGGGCGACTGGCAGATCGAGTTCGACGCGATGGATGCCAATTCCGACGGTGTCGTGACCGAGGCCGAATTTGTTGCCGGCAGGACGGCTGACGGGACGATCACCGAAGCGGACGCAGGCGATGCCTTCGCCCTGATTGCCGGCTCGGATGGCGTGCTGATGCCTGATGAATTTGCAGCCGCGCGCGAAACCATGAGCGAGGCCGGGATGGACGCAGATGAACCGGCGGCCAGTTCGTCCGATGAAGCAGGCGGCGACGCCGAGACGCAATGACCTGACGGCGAGGCCCGTCCGCCCGCCTGCCTGGTCGGGCGGGCCTTTGCCTTTCGCGAGCCATTCAGGCGCTCATTGCAACTGGTTGCTTGCGCCGGGCGCTCTTAACGCTCATCTCGGTCAGCGTTGTTTGTGCACAGGCATTGTGTCAGCCCGCACGATCGGCTAAACGCCCCGAATCCCCAAGTTGCGAAAGTCTGCCGATGGCCGCCAAGGACGATAGCAAGGACAAGAAACAGAGTGTTGGTCCCGTCACCTACGCGCGTCAGGTGCGCGCGGAAGGAAGCAAGGTCACCTGGACGTCCCGCCAGGAAACGATTGCAGCCACGATAATGGTCGTGGTGATGTCGATATTCGTCGCCCTTTTCCTGTTTCTCGCCGATCAGGTGATTTCCGTGCTTGTGCGAATGATCACCGGCGTCGGCAGTTGACGCGCACGTATTCACAAAAGGAGCGCTTCGCGAGATGGCTGAAGCCAAATGGTATATCGTTCACGCCTACTCGAACTTCGAAAAGAAGGTCGCCGCGTCCATCATGGAGCAGGCCGAGCGCAAGGGGCTTGCTGACCTGATCGAGGAAATCGAGGTGCCGACGGAAGAGGTCGTGGAGGTCGCGCGCGGCAAGAAGAAGACGGTCGAGCGGCGCTATTTTCCGGGCTATGTGCTGATACGGGCAAAACTGTCGGACGATGTGTATCACCTCGTCAAGGACACGCCCAAGGTGTCGGGCTTTCTCGGTGCCGAGGGTGGCAAGAAACCGCTGCCGGTTCCGCAAAGGGAAGTCGACCGCATTCTCGGCACCGCCGTTGAGGCGGCAGAGCGCCCGAAACCGACAGTGTCTTACGAAATCGGACAGCAGGTCCGGGTCAATGACGGACCGTTCCAGAGTTTCGAGGGCGCCGTTGAAGAGGTCGACGAGAACAATGCGCGGCTCAAGGTCTCGGTGTCGATTTTCGGTCGCGCCACGCCGGTGGATCTTGAATATGATCAGGTCGAGAAGATCGACTGACAGTCCGGCCTGCGGCGTGTGGCCTTGAAACCGGATCGGGACAGGGCTATCAGCCTGTTGGTGGCCTGCCGCCTTAGCTCAGT
>CAYXQV010000170.1:0-5891 GCA_964467505.1 uncultured Hyphomonadaceae bacterium
ACCCAGGGTTCGAATCCCTGTCTCTCCGCCAGATTTCGGAAAACAATTCAGTTAAAACAAATCACTAAAGGCTCCAATCTCACGTAGAGATTTCTTACCCCAAAATCTACCCCTGAATTGGTATGGGATTGCAGGGGAACAGTGATGGGCGCAATGGGACGGCTGATGTCCGATCAACTGTTTGTTTATCGTTGAAGATTGCGTGATGGCCCTCTAGTTATACCTTGTTTTAGAAAACAGGTATAACGCATGCAGTCCGTCGGCCTCTCCGTACAGACCTCTTTTGCCGAGCTGATCGAGCGCTGCCTTGATGCGTCCTTCGATCAGGATTTCGAAGAGCGTGGCCAGTTTGTCAAAGTGACGTCTAAAGGCCGAGATTATTGGTACTTCCAGACCTACCAGGATGGTGGACGGACCCGGCGCTACGTCGGGCCAGCATCGGAGCCTGAGATCACGTCCAGGGTCGAGCGCTTTAAGAACATCAAAGTAGATTTTTCGCAGCGGCGTGACCTTGTGCGCGCCCTTGGCCAGGTCCTTCCGCGTCCTGATGCGCTGACCGGTGACATCGTCGAGGCGCTCTGGAAAGCGGGCTTCTTCCGCCTGCGCGGCGTGCTGATCGGCACGGTGGCTTTCCAGGCCTATGCGGGCCTGCTCGGCGTGAAGCTGCCGGGCACATCGATCATGACCCAGGATGCGGACTTCGCCCAGTTCAAGGCGATCTCGGACGCTGTGGATGACAGTCTCCCGCCAATGCTGGAGGTGCTGCGTGGTGTGGACGCAACGTTCTCAGCCGTTCCCAACCTTGATCCGATTGCGACGACGGCCTTCGTGAACCAGGCCAAGTACCGCGTCGAATTCCTCACGGCCAATCGTGGTAGCGACGAGTACCAGGGCAAGCCCGCCGACATGCCCGCACTCGGCGGTGCGAGTGCGACGCCGCTGTGCTTTCTTGATTTCCTCATCAAGGACCCGGTCTGGTCGGTGATCTTGCACAAGGGCGGCATTCCGGTCCGCGTGCCAGACCCGGCCCGCTATGCGATCCACAAGCTCATCATCTCGACCCGTCGGCACGAGACCTCATACGCCAAGGCAGACAAGGACCGCATCCAGGCAAGCTTAATTCTCAGGGCCATGGCCGAGCGCCGCGCCTTCGACCTCGGCGAAGCCCTGAGTATCGCCGAGACGACGGGCCCCAAATGGAAAGCTGCGATCGCCGAAGCGACAGCTGGCCTGGATGACGACGCACGGGCCGCTCTCGAAGCTGCCCGCGCCGCGTACGCATCCTCCAGCTAAAAGACGTTTCCCGGAGCCGCTTCGCGCGGGGCCTTTGAGCCGGGCTGGTGGGGGCGGGCAAGGGCGAAGAGCGTGAGCGTCCCTTGCCTGGCCGCGCCAGTTCGGCTGGGTTCGCGAGAGAGGCGGCTTCGGGGACGTTTCCTGGTGGGCTGAGCAAATTTTCCTCTGACACCGTTCGCCTTTTTCGCGAACCGGCACTCGCCCGGATCGGGCAAGCGGATGAGGCGAACCTCATCCTTTGCTATTTTTCCAATATGGCCTTTGCAGACGCTGCCATTCGCAATCATTT
The DNA here is from genome assembly GCA_964467505.1 of uncultured Hyphomonadaceae bacterium. Classification (GTDB taxonomy): domain Bacteria; phylum Pseudomonadota; class Alphaproteobacteria; order Caulobacterales; family Hyphomonadaceae; genus UBA5336. The sequence goes on from CAYXQV010000170.1 coordinate 1,583, forward strand.
TCCCGGCGCGATGGAACACCGTGCCGTGATTGCCTTTTTCGCGGCATTGGCGACGGGGGCTGCGGGGTTTAGATATGTTTCGGCGGACGGAGCATTGTCGGATCTGGCGCTCTACGGGCTTGCGCTCTTGTTCGTCTACCTGGCCTTTCGGGCGCTCACGCTCGCGGGCGCAGGAGGGTCGGCCACGACGCGCCCGGCGCGTCTTCCGACGGCCAACACGCCTGCGACGGCGAAAGCAAATCGCCGCGCGGCCACCGCCCCGCCCTTCACGCTGACACCGCCTCCGGATCATTCCCGGGCATCAAGGCGTGCAAGCATGAAGCGCCCAAAGGTGAAGCCCCACGATACCGCGCGCGAGCCCTGCCCGGAGACAAGCGCATTCGACTTTGACGGCCTGACCGCCCTGCGCGAACAGTCGCGCATCACGGGTCGGTGGTTGGCAACGGAGGCGAGCGAGGCGGCGGTGGAGCGGGTCCGGTCCGCCTGTCTCTCCGGCCTCGGCGATGCGCCCAATGACAGACGCCAGAGGGACAAATGGTTTGATGCCCTGATCGCTCTCAGGCATATCGACACGGTGCGCTTCCCGAAGGCGGAACTCGCCCGCGCCCATGTCGCCCAAGAGGTCGGACTGGGATACGAGGCGGTGCGGAAGATTGCGACGGGGCGATATGGGCCGCTGAACGATGCCCTGGCCCTGATCGATCCCAAACCTTTGTAAACACTGCAATTACCTCTCGAGCCACTCGGGATTACCACCCCGGCACCCCCTGATTACCGCGCATTCCCCGCGCGTTTTCCACAAGGCTGGTCTCATCCCAACCAAGGAGAGACTGCCATGACCCATCCCGTTCGACTGCTCACCGCCGCTGAGGTGCTGAGACTTACCGGCTATAAGAGCCGCACCACGCTCTGGCGACGCGTGAAGGCGGGCCAGTTTCCGGCACCGGTGGCGCTGAGCACCCATGCTACGCGCTGGCAGAGCGATGTGGTGGAAGCCCATCTGCGCGCGCTGCCCAGCCTTGACTACGGCGCGCAGACGGAAGGCAACCGCGATGCCTGAACGCCATTTGACCATCCGCCTGACGGGCGAGGAAAAGGCGCTCGTCAACCGTGCCCTGCGCCGGCGGGGATGTTCGCTCCAGGCCTGGGCGAAAGCGGTCCTGCTGGACGCGGCGGGCCAGGACGCCGCCGACCCGGCTGCCCGCTCGCGCATCCAGCGCCTGACGCTCGCCCATGCCCATATCGCCGTGTCCGCCTTGCTGCATATCCTGAACGAGCGCGGTCAGGGCGACCTGGAAGGCGCGTTCTGGAGTGAGGCACGCGCCTATCTGAATGATCTGGCACCCCAGCGTCCGCTGATTGCAGCCAGCGAGGACGAGAGATGACACGGCCCGCGCTCTTCAGCTATCGCTGGCTCGCAGCGCTGGGCAGCGCGCTGGCGCTGCTCGTGGCCGCCACCGTCTGGAAACACACCGCGCCGCCGGAGCGGGCAGATGCCTTTGCCAGCTGGGCGGCAGAGATCGAGACGACCCTCGGCGCGCAGCCCGCTTCGGTCGCTACCATACAGCCACACGGCGCGCGCGGCTGGTCACTGGCCGAGGTCCAGCAAGATCAGGCGGTCAATCTTCGCGCGCGGCTGTTTGGCCTGGTCTGCGCGTTGACCCTGATCCTCGCAGCAGCGGCCTTCTTTGCGCCGCTGGCCTGGGCCCATTGGACCGTGCACAGATTGTCCCAACGCGCCCTGATGGACGAGGTTGAGCAGGCCAAGCAGAGACTTGAAGCACTGGCGCGGACCTTTGATGAAGCCGACCGTCGGCATACAGACTGGGTCACTACCCTCAATCGCCGCATTCGCGAGGCCAGCGGTGCGCAAAAGGATCTCGCCGAGCGCTTGGACGCCGCGCTTCGCCAGGTCGAGCAGCTTGAAAAGGCCACCAAGGAAAAGGCCAGGAAGCCAGCGTCGCGCAAAGCCAAACGCGCCAAGCCCGACCTGCCGGATGATCGCGGCATCTGATGCTGTCGATCGGCAAGGTCTCGGGCGGCTCTGCCAGCTACTATTCCAAGGACAATTACTACGCCACGGACACGACTGAACGCGTGGTCCCGCAATCGGACTGGTTCGGCCGGGGCGCCAGGACGGCGGGTCTTTCCGGCCCGGTTGAGGTGGACGCCTTCGCAAAGGTCATGGCGGGCCAGGTGCCCGGCGGGCCGCTGCTGGGCCGGACCGTTGAGGGCGAACATGTCCACCAGCCCGGCCAGGACCTCACCTTCTCCGCGCCAAAATCGGTCTCGATCCTCACCGAAGTGCTGGGCGACAAGACCGCTGGCAGCGCCCATGACAGGGCGGTGCGTACCGCGCTGGGCTATGTGGAAGACAATGTCCTCCAGACCCGCGTGTTCGATCCGGCCAGCAAGACGCAAGTTCCAACAGGCGAGCAGAGAATGGTCGCTGCGCTCTTCCGCCATGATCTGAGCCGAGCGCTCGACCCCCAGACCCACACTCATGCGGTTATTGCCAACATGGTCCAGGGCGAGGATGGCAAATGGCGCAGCATGCACTCGCCCTCGCTCTACCAGGCGAAGATGCTGGTGGGGCTCATGTATCGCGGGGAACTGGCGGCCAATCTGAAGGAGGCCGGTCATGCGATCGATGCCGATCCACGCCATGGCTTTTTCGAAGTGGCGGGCGTGCCGGGTCGGCTTATCGAGGCCTATTCCACGCGATCAGGTGAGATCGAAGCGGCCCTGGCCGAGCGCGGGGAAACCAGCGCCGAGGCCGCCGCCAGGGCCGCGCTCATTACCCGCGCCGGCAAGCAGGGCGTTGACAGGGCAGAACTCATATCGCTCTTGCAAGACAAGGCAAAGGCGGCTGGCGTGGACCTCGACCATCTGCGCGAGCGCAGCGCCGAGCCGCAGCTGCCGCTCAAATCGCTCTCCCCTAACGACATCCTCGCCCATGTCATCGCCGCCACCATGGAGCGCAGTTCCGCGGTCGCCAAAACCGCGCTCAAGGTCGAGGCGCTGAAGCTCGCCGTGGGCGAGGTCCGCCCGCTCGCCATGCTGGATGCGGTGGACCGGGCCATCGAGACCGGTCGGCTGATCGAGGGGAAAGGCGCGTTTGAAGGGCATCTAACCACTCCCGAAGCGGTCCAGCGCGAGAGGGCCACGATCGCTGCCATGGAGGCCGGCAAGGGCGCGGTCGATCCCATCGCAACGAGACCGCAGGTTGAGCGCCAGTTGCGCGGCACGATCCTGTCGGCCGAACAGAAAGAGGCTGTCACCGACATGTTCGCCAGCCCTGATCGCACCATCGGCGTACAGGGCAATTCCGGGACAGGCAAGACGACACTGCTTGCGCCGATCCCCGAGATCGCCCGCCAGCGCGGCCTCAGCGTCATCGGGCTCGCGCCGACCCATACGGCGCGGCGCGAACTTGGAGAGACCGGCATGGACACCCAGACCCTGCAGCGCTTCCTCACCCAGAATGCGGGCAAGACCCCGGACCTCACCGGCCACATGCTCATCCTGGACGAGTCCTCCATGGCCTCGACCAGGGACGTGAAAGCACTGATCGACCTCGCCAATGAAGGCAACGCCGCCCGGCTCGTCTTGCTGGGGGATGCCAAACAGATCGAGGCCGTGGGCGCGGGCGCGCCGTTCCGCCAACTCCAGGCGCGCGGGATGGCGACGGCCCACGTCACCGAGACCCGCCGCCAGCGCGCGCCCGAGCTCAAAGCCTCCGTTGAGGCCCTGGCGGCCGGCAAGCTGGAAGCGGCCTGGCAGGGGGTAAAGGGCGGTATTGTGGAGGTAAATGGCGCGGACATGGCGCGCAAAGTGGCGGACACCTGGCTCGGCCTCCCGGGGCCTGAGCGCGCCGCCACCACCATCATCGCCCAGACCCATGCCCAGCGGGCAGCGATTACGGCCCATTTGCGCGAGGGGTTGAAAACCGAGGGCTATCTGGGTGCGGAAAGCATCACGCTCGACACGCTTAAATCCGCGGCCATGACCGGGTCCGAGAAAGCCCAGGCGTTCAGCTATCGGCCGGGCCAGACGGTGGTGTTCCGGAACGGCGATCGTGGCCAGGGCTTCGAGCGCGGCGCGCGCTGGCAGGTGGAGGGGATCGACCGGGCGGCCGGCACGGTGACGCTTAGCGATGGCCAGATGACCCGCACCTGGTCGCCGGGTGATACGAAGCCCTCGAGCCTGGAAGTCTTCGACCGGCGCCAGCTCGAGATTGCCGAGCGCGACCTCGTCCGGTTCACCCGCACCGACCCCGCTGCCGGCCTCCTAAATGGTGACCGGGCAC
>CAYXQV010000171.1:0-5863 GCA_964467505.1 uncultured Hyphomonadaceae bacterium
GCGCTTTCGAAAATCGAGCACGAACTCGCCGAACATGGCGAGATCGAACTGACGCGCAATGGCGCGGTCGTCGCCCGACTGGTGCCGGAATCGACGCAAACGCGTCCGCGCTACACCGGCAACACCGCTTTCCGGCAGACGATTTCCAGACCGAAGGTCTCCATCGAGGAGATGCTTGATGACATCCGGGGCCCGCGTTGATCGTTTGTCTTGATACCAGCGCTTTCCTCAAACGTTACCTGCCCGAGACAGGTGGAGACGCGCTTGATGCCATGCTTACCGATGCGAGCGAAGTGCACATTTCGCGATTGGTCATCGCTGAAGCCATTTCAGCGATCCGGCGATCGGAGATGCGCGGCGTTTTGGACATCGGCGATGCTGCAAGACTTCAGGCTGGCATCGAAACAGATTGCGAGACGGTCTTTTTCGTAGATCCACTGACAGACCGGATTTGCTGCCAGACAATTGCACTTCTGCAGAGCAACACGCAGCTACCATTGCGTGCCGCCGACGCCCTGCATATCCAATCGGCGAAATCTGTTGGCTGCCAGCAATTCATCACAGCCGACAGGCAACAAGCCGCTGCGGCAGGACAGGTCGGGCTGGTGACAACACGCCTGGACCCCGCTTGACGCCCCCCGCGTCAGGGGCACTCTGCTCTACAAGAGAAACCCGCAACCATGAGGAAACGCGCCATGCAGGCCATGAATGAATACGAGACCATCAAGCTGGAGAAGGATGGCGCCATTGCCATTCTCACGCTCCACCGCCCGGAGAAGATGAACGCCTTCACCGGCACGATGATGTACGAAATGATCGATGCCTTCGATCGCACCGACGCCGACGACGACATCCGCGCGGTGATCGTCACCGGTCATGGCGAGCGCGCCTTCTGCGCGGGAGCTGATCTTTCAGCAGGCGCTGAGACCTTCGACTATGATGCCCGCGCGCAAAGCGGCGAGGCCGGACGCACAGCGGATGTCGATATCCAGCGCGATGGCGGCGGACGGCTGACGCTGCGCATCTTCGACAGCCTCAAGCCGGTGATCGGCGCGATCAATGGCGCAGCGGTCGGTGTCGGCGTCACCATGCAGCTGCCGATGGATATCCGCATCGCTTCCGATACCGCACGGTTCGGCTTCGTGTTCAACCGGCGCGGCATCAATCCGGAAGCGGCCTCAAGCTGGTTCCTGCCGCGCCTTGTCGGCATCTCCAAGGCGCTGGAATGGTGCTATTCCGGACGGGTCTTCCCGGCGCAGGAAGCGCTCGATGGCGGGCTGGTCACATCGATCCACAAACCCGGCGAACTGATGGACGCCGCACGCGCCATCGCAACCGAAATCGCCGAGAACACCGCAGCGGTTTCCACCACGCTGACGCGCCACATGATGTGGCGGATGCTCGGTGCCGGCCATCCGATGGACGCGCATATTGTCGACAGCGCGGCGATTTACGAGCGCGGCCAGAGCCCGGATGCAAAAGAGGGCGTGATGAGTTTCCTGGAAAAGCGCAAGCCCGAATACCCGGTGAAGATCTCAGACGGCCTGCCAAGTTTCTGGCCATGGTGGGACGAGCCGCAGTTCGAATGGATCAGCAAGAAGGACTGAAGCGGGGCGGGCCGACAGGTCCCGGCTCTGGCGCGCCTCCCCCATCTCGGTTAGCAATGACGTGATTGTTGCAACGGGGAGGGGTCATGCGCACTTTCATCCTGCTTGTCCTTGGACTTCTGGCCGGACTGGCAGCCGGCATTTTCGCAGACCGCCATCCGGTCTCGCGCCCGGTGATCAGCGATATCTGGCCGGGCGCAAACGCCCCGCTTGTCGCGCTGCCGGCAGGGGCGACGACGTTGCCCGCGCAGGCGCTTGGCGAACACGCGCTGCAGGCCTGTTTCAGCCGCAATCGCGATTATGCCGACACGCCGCCCGGCTGGATGCAGCGCCCGCCCATGGGCCCCAACAATGCCACCCAGCAGCCGGCCCGCACACCGCCGGCGATTTCCGACCATCCCGGACTGGTCAAGCTGGAGCAGATCCTGTCGCCCGCAGGCACGCAGCGACACCATTGCGCGGCCACCCGTATCGCGCCGCACTGGTTTCTGACTGCAGCCCATTGCGTGAGGTTTCGTGGCACATCTGCCAGTGTCTATGACATGCTGATCATTGCACCACAGGTCGATACTGCCGCCGAGGATGCCGTGATCGTGCCGGTTGAAGGCGCAGTCTGCCATCACGCCTGGTATGACGAGACCAACAAGTTCGACGATGATATCGCCCTTCTTTACGTTGATGATCCCTCACCGCTCGGCGATGTGCCCATTGCAAGACTGGACGGTGCGGACGGGTTCACACTGGCGCCGGACGCATTCGACCGGCTCCGTTTCGCTGGATGGGGCAAGAATGGTGACAACCGCTTCCTGCAGGGCGGCCCGCTTGAACTGGCCGCGCTGGGGGAAACGCTCATCCTGGCCAGGCAGGTCGACGGGTTTGGTCCATGTGTCGGCGACAGCGGCGGCCCGCTCTATGCCACACCCCGCGGCGGGCGCCAGCCCGTCGTGGCAGGTCTGTTATCCTCGGTCACCAATGATGCCTGCCCGCCTTATGACCGGGCTTTCTATGTTCGCGTGAAAAGTTTCGCGCAATGGATATCCGGCGCCATGGCGACCTGTGTCCAGGGGGGCCGGTTTGTCTGCAGCGAGGCAGGCACTGAAGCTGCAACGGACGATCAGCCATCCTCGCGATAGGCAAGGATCGTCAGCGCCGAAAACAGGGCGAAAAGGGCCGGAGACCAGGCGGCGATAGCAGGCGGAGCTGCCCCTGCCGAACCGAGGCTGGAAGACAGCTGCGTGACGAAGAACAGGCCAATCGCAGCGCTCGCACCGGCCGCGATCAGCTGTGAATTGCCGCCAAGCCTGGAAAGCCGCAGGCAGACCAGCGCACCGATCAGCGCCATGGCCACAAACAGGACCGGCGCCGCCATGAGGCTCCACCAGCGCATTGTGTAGCGAGAGGCATCAAGGCCTGCCGCAGAGGTTCTGTCGATGAAACCGGGCAATTCCCAGAACCCGATCGTGGCCGGGCTGGCAAAGCGCTTCATCAGTTCCCCGCCATCCAGCGAGGTCGGGATCGAAAGAAAGTCCCGCCTGACAGGCGGCTGGCCGGGGACATTCTCGACCAGGTCTTCCAGCTGCAGGAAGCCACCGCGAACCAGTGCCCGGCTGGCATCAATGCGGCGCACAAAGCGATAATCACCCGATGGCCTGCCATCGCGATAGATACGCTCTTCTTCCAGCAGCTTGACACCTGCCAGGACAGAGCCGTTTTCCAGCACACGGTCGGTATGTATCACGATCTGGGTGGTTCCGTCGCCCTGGCGCAGCCAGATGTCGCCGCGCTCCTGCGTGGCAGCGACCGGTTGGCCTGCCCGCAGGATTTCGGAGCGGGTCGCCTCGAACGTGGCCATCATCCGGGCTGCGAACGGGTTGATGACGCTGGTCGAGACAAGCCCGATCACAAGTGCCAGGAGCACGAGCGGCGCCAGGAAACGCCATGCCGACATGCCGCTTGCGCGGATAATCGACAATTCCGAGCGCCGGTTAAGCCGGGAATAGGCAATCATCGCGGCGATCAGGAGTGCGAAGGGAAGCGTCTGCTCGATCAGCATCGGCGTCTTCATCAGCGAAAGCCGGAGTGCCTGGCCGGCGCCAAGCTCGACATCACCGCCGACGGTGCGCAATTGCTCGACCACGTCGACGAGCAGGATCGCAAGCAGGAACACGCCAAGCACGAGCACCAGTCCCTGCACGCACTGCATCAGGATGTAACGGGAAAGGCGGGAAAACAGGCTCATGCCGCAGCCTCGTCATGGGCCAGGCGCTCGCGTAGCAGAAACCTGCGGCGAAGCGACCGTCTGGACCGGCGCGGGCTCCTGAAGACGATCCATGCGAGCACAGCCGTTGTCGCCAGTGGCACGCCGTACTGGACGGCGTTCAGGGCCGGATCGTCGGCGCTGGCCGACTGCAGCGAGAGCTGGACAATGACGAGTACGAGCGCACCAAAAGTCGCGATCGCGATCCTGCGACTATAGCCCATGCGGGAAAAATCGCCTCCTGTGACCGCCAGGACTGCAATCATCACCATGGCGATATTGAGAAGCGGCGTCGTCAGCCGCGCATGTCCCTCGGCAAGAAATGCATCTGCATTCTGCACCTCCAGATAGTTTTTCCTGTCGATGAAAAACAACTCGTGAAGATACCGGTCGGCCGATTTCAGTTGCACCTCGCCCTCCTCGCGCAGGAAGGGCGTGAGGTCGAATGTGTATTGCTCGAAGTTCAGGATGGAGAGCGACTTGTTCTCGTCAAGGTCGTGGATCTGGCCATCACGCATGACGATTGCAGGGCGCCCGTCGACCTCGATCGTGTTGCCGGAGCGGGCAAGATAGTCCACCGGCCGTTGTGGATCGCGCGCGTCGGAAATCAGGATGCCGCGTAGGTCGCCGCCGCGCGATTCGCGCGCAAAGAAGGTCAGATTTCCGCCCGCCCGGGTGAACTGGCCGGGCCGGATCAGCGACGAGGCAAGGTCCGCGCGCGCATCCGATACCGTTTCGCGCAGCTGCCTTTGGGCCGTGGGTTGCACAAAGAGGCCAATCAGGAGATGCACGATCGCCGCCATCACGGCGAGCCGGATCAGCGGCGAGGCGACCTGCCAGCGCGACATGCCGGAAGCCTGGGCGACGACGATTTCGCTGTCGCGATGGAAGCGGTTGAGCGACCAGACCGCCGCGATGAAAAGGGCAAGCGGCGTGAGCAGGGCGATGATCTGCGGCGCGCCGAGTGCAACGACATAAAAATAAGTGAGCGCCGATTGCCGGTTTTCTATGATAAGGTCGGTTTGCGACAGGCCCTGTGCCATCAGGGCCAGCAGCGCGAGCCCGCCGACAATGACAAGCAGGGTGCCAAGCACCTGGCGAAAGAAGTAAGTCTGGATAAGGTTCATGTCCTGACCATGCGTCCATATCGCCGCGAGCGAAGTGCCGCGCCCATAAATTCCCTTGCTAGCGAGTTGCGCTCGCGGCGTCGATGCTTAGTTTCCGGCCCAAACGGAGTAGGATACATATGAAAATCACATTCACAGACACCGCCAGGGCAGACATTGTCGCATTTGTCGTCGATGAGGGGGCCGGGCTTCCCGAAGCAGCCAAACAGCTTGACGAGGCTTGCGGGGGCCTGTTGTCCGAAGCTGCCGGCGCTGCACGCTTCAACGGCAAGTCCGGCCAGCAGGCGCTGGTTGTATTGCCAAAGGCAGCCGAGGCGCGCCGGGCAGTGCTGATCGGCGGCGGCAATGCGAAGGAGCGCGACGAAAAAGCCTGGACCAGGATTGGCGCGGGCCTGGTCAAGTCCCACGCCACAAGCGGTTTCAAGACACTCGCGCTACATGCCGACACGGCGCGCAATGGCGCGGCTGCGGCGGGCGGGGCCAAGCTGGCGGCCTATCGGTTCGACACCTATTTCACGAAGCTCAAGGATGACGACAAGCCGAGCCTCGGCGGTTTTTCGGTGGTGCTCGATGATGACAAGGCCGCCAGGAAAGTCTTCAAGATGATCGATGCGGTGACTGATGGCACCGCGCTGGCCCGCGACCTCATGCATGAGCCGCCAAATGTGCTTTATCCGGCAGCCTTTGCCCAGCGGATCAGGGGGCTTCAGGACGAGGGTCTCGAGATTGAGGTGCTCGGCGAGAAGGAGATGAAAAAGCTCGGCATGGGCGCGCTTCTCGGTGTCGGCCAGGGCTCGGTGCGCGAAAGCCAGCTGGCCATCATGAAATGGATGGGCGGCAAGGACGGCGACGATCCTGTCGTGCTTTGTGGC
>CAYXQV010000172.1:0-5813 GCA_964467505.1 uncultured Hyphomonadaceae bacterium
CGAATGGTTCGCGGTTTCGCCGCGCCGGACCGACGCCCGGCGTCTATTATGTGTCGGAGCAACCTGCCACAGCGATCATAGAAACCGCGTTTCATCTCTTGCTGTTCTATGCCGACTCTCCGGGCACGCCATTTCCGGCGCAGCCGACAGAGCACACCGCTTTCGACGTGCCGATCCGCACCGATGGCGCGATCGATCTCATGGCAAAGCCGTTCAGCGACGCTGCCGACCTCTGGACGCATCCGTCAGACTACGAAGCGTGCCAACAACTGGAAGAGGCTGCCCGTGCCGAGAACATCCAGCTGATCCGCTACGCGTCAGTCCGCGACCCCGACCACAGACCCAATGCCGCCATTCTCACCTGCGCCGCTTTCGCCGCCACCGCCCCGACCCAGAACCAGACCTGGCGGCTATTGTTCAACAAGGCTGGCGTGCACGCGATCTGCGAGTTTCGGGGAGAAAATTTTAGCATACCAGCGGATATGTGGAAAAACGAAGACAAGATTAAGTATCTGTATCGGACATAGACCGGATTATCTTTGAGGCGGAAGACCAAACCAGCATTCATGTATGCTCATATTCGATGGAATTAACATGCGGAAAGAAGCAAGCGAGAGCCTTGATGAAATTTTGAAATGCGGAGCAGTTTGGTGAGTTTGTATGAAGCATGGTGCATAGCTGAAAAACAAAAAAACAAGCGGAAGCGCTTTTGGACGTATGTCGAAAAGGGCGGCGGTCGCGATGAAATTCGCAATAAACTCGCCGAGACTATCCGTTCGCACTACGATCGTCTCGACCGTATTGCTGAAGACGTCGAGCGGCTAGGATTCGAGCTCGCAGCAGCGATTCTCAAGGAGGCGATGCCGCAAACCGCCAAAGGCCGCTCCGGCGATCTCGGCGAAATTCTTGCTACTGAGCTAGTCGAAGAAGAAATAGGCCTGCGCGTCCCCGTACGCCGCCTCCGCTATAAGGACGGTCGCAATATGGCCATGCGCGGCGACGACTTCATTGGCGCCGGATACGGTGGGACCGATGAGAAGCTCTGGCTCCTGAAGGGCGAAGCCAAAAGCAACAAGGTGCTGGGGAAGTCCACGGTTACAAGTGCCCGGAAGGTGCTGAACCGCGACAACGGCCGCTGCACGCCGGACTCCCTTTTGTTCGTCGCCAACCGCCTGCTGGAGAGCGATGACCCCGAAGACAACGCACTGGGTCGCAGCTTGCGTGACGAGGTGGGGCTGAAGTCCCTTCGCGCCGATCGCATCGACCACATGCTCTTTACAGTCTCCGGCAACGGTCCGCACACCTCGTTAAAGGAGGACCTCGACGCCACCGGGAACAATCGTGATCACTACGTCGTGAATATCCACATTCAGGACCACCAGGACTTCATCGCAGCCATGTACCAGGAGGCGGAAGATCTTGGAGACGATTGATGAACTGACCGCATTCCTAACGACCGCGACAGCCGACGGCATCCTCGGGCGTCTGCTCTATCGTGGCACCGCTTGGTCGCTGATGCGTGAGGAAGGCGTGCTACCGGCGAATGCGCCGCCGCTCGGCGCGACCATCGAAACCGACCTAGCTGAACACGGCTTCGCTCTACTGAGGGCCGCAATGGCCCTGCGAGCTCAGGATGGCACCTCGGAGCTGACCTGCAAGGCGTTCGAGCGAGCCGCCAATGCCTTCGAAGCCCTAGTACGCAATGGCGACCCGGAAGCGCCCGACCGCGGTTTCCGCCGCACCATCGCTGCGGCCGCCTACCACCTAGCCGGTTTCTCGGCCGTCGCTTTTTCGCTTTTCAACGAGATTGCGGACGACCTAAATGCTTCGCCGGGTGAAACGGCGATCCGCCACCTGATCCTGCGCGATCTCAGTCAGTTGCGCGGCTTCGTACGCCAGTGGCTGGACAACGAGGAACATGACGACGAACAGGTCGCCGAGGCGATGATGGGCGAAGACCCCGACATTGACGAGGCAGTATCGACCATCCTCAACACGACGATCTGCCGGGCGCTGGCGTATTTTGATTTCGCGCTTGAGACGGGCGAAACCGAGCCGATTGAGACAGCGAGGGCGCTGCTCGACGCCGCGGTCAGTCTTGCAGACAATGCGGAGAATGTCCCCCTGTGGTGGATATCGAACCTCTGTCGTCACCTTATCGATGACCTGTGGCAGCACTCCCTGCACGAAAATCTGCCGACCGAGCCACCGGAAGGAACGGAGGAAAAATACCCGGACCTGCGCAAACTATTCATCTCATCGCTCTATGCTCGCAAGAATTCCGAGGTGGAGTTGTGGCCATCGCAGCGCGAAGCAGCCCGGCGCTCCACCGACGTCACAGATGATTTGGTTGTCGCCTTACCGACCAGTGCAGGCAAAACGCGGGTCGCCGAGATCGCCGCTTTGATAACCCTGTCGTGCAAACGGCGGGTACTGATCGTCACACCGTTGCGCGCGCTGTCCGCACAAACCGAGCGATCCTTCAGAAAAACCTTCGCGCCCCTCGGCTTCAGCGTCTCCTCCCTATATGGCACCAGCGGCCTTTCGGCTGGCGATGAGGACGCATTGCGCACTCGCGAGATCATCATCGCGACGCCTGAAAAGCTCGATTTCGCGCTGCGAAGCGACCCATCGCTGATCGACGATGTCGGTCTCATCGTCCTCGACGAAGGCCACATGATTGGTCCGAGCGAGCGTGAAATCCGTTATGAGACGCTGGTCCAACGCCTGCTTCGGCGCACGGACGCAAGCGAACGCCGGATCGTCTGCCTTTCCGCCATCCTGCCGAGCGGCGATGAGTTGGATGATCTCACAGCTTGGATACGTTCCGACGAACCGGGCGAGCCGGTTCGTTCCGACTGGCGTCCCACGCGTCAGCGGTTCGGCGTTCTTACCTGGCGGCGCAAGGAAGCGCGGCTGCAACTCGACCTCAATGACGATGGTCCATTCCTTGACAAATTCGTCGTGCAGAAACCGGCACGGGGGCAAGAGAAGAAGCCCTATCCCCGCAAAAACTCGCATCTCGCCTTGTTCGCTGCTTGGGAATTCGCAGGCCTAGGTAAGCGGACACTGATCTTTTCCACTCAGGCGAATTGGGTCGAAGGCTATGGCAAACAGGTCGTGGACCTTTGCAAGCGCGGTTATCTGGACTCGCTGCTTGAAGATGGGGCGTCGATCGCGCGTGCCCTGGAGGTTGGTAAGGAGTGGTTGGGCGAGGATCATCCTGCCGTCGCCTGCCTCAAGGCAGGCGTCGCCATCCACCATGGCCGGCTGCCAAGCCCGTTCCTGCGAGAGTTGGAGACACTTCTGTCCGATGGTGTGCTGAAGGTTATCGTCGCGTCGCCGACACTTTCGCAGGGCCTTAATCTCAACGCTGCGGTCCTGTTGGTTCCCGCGCTGTATAGGGCGTCCGAGAAGATCAAGGGCGAGGAGTTCGCGAACGTCGCTGGCCGAGCCGGGCGCGCCTTTGTCGACGTCGAAGGCCTCATCGTCCACGTTATGTTCGACAAAATCGACTGGCGGAAGAAGGAGTGGGGAAAGCTGGTCGCCTCCGCCAAGGCCCGCACGCTAAAGAGCGGCCTCATACAGATCGTCGCCGAAATCCTTGAACGTCTGTCCCGAGAAGGCGTCCTCGATCGCGATGATGCGTGGGAATATCTCGCTAATTCCCGAGAAGCCTGGAGATCTCCTGAGGAGGAGGCCGCAGTCGCCGAGCGTCTGGCCGCAAGCGTGGAGTACGGCGCTGATGGCGACGAGGATGAAGGCGGCGGCGAAGACGAAGAAGAGGCCATTGACGAGGAGCCGCTTTCGCAAATTGTCGAACGACTCGATGCAACCGTGTTCGGCCTGATCGAGGCACTTGACGCTGATCGGGCCGACGTGCCGAAGCTCTTGGACGAGGCGCTCAAGGGATCGCTCTGGGCTCGCCAGATCGCCCGCGAAGAAGACGACGTCGCTCCGCTACATAAAAAGGTGTTTGAAACACGCGCAGATCTCATCTGGAAGACCACGACGGCGCAGGCGCGACGCGGACATTTTGCCATGGGCGTCGGGCTGGAAGCGGGTCTCACCATCGACGCCATGGCTGATGAACTGGCCGAACTCCTCGACCGCGCGGACGGAGCGGTGCTGAGCGGCGACATCGACAAACTTGTCGATGCCCTTGGTGGCCTCGGCGAACGCCTACTGTTCATTCGTCCCTTCATTCCCGACAAAGCGAACGCGCTGCCGGCTAACTGGAAGACGATCTTGCGCAGTTGGGTGTCCGGGGAGGATGTAGCCGAGATTGGACCGCAGAATATGCGAGCCGTCGAGGAGGCATTTACCTATCGTCTTGTCTGGGCGTTGGAAGCTGTCCGCACCCGCCGCATGTCCCTGGGATGGTCGCCGGATACGGTTGCAGGCGGAGCCGCCGCTGCGGTCGAGACCGGCGTCCCGCAGTTCATGATGTCGATGCTGATCCGTGCGGGCCTTCCATCAAGGCGCGCGGCCATGGCGGCGATTGAGGATGCCGAGCCTGTCTTTGTCACGCCCGCCGAAATGCGTGCCTGGCTCGAATCTGACGAGATTACCGCTTACACGGACGCTGGTGATTGGCCCACACCCGACACAGCTGCGTTATGGGCGCGATTCCGAACCGAGGCTCTCAGCGGCGGCATCCAGAAGTGGTCGATCGAACACTATAAGCGCTTGCTCGATATCGCAGTCGCCCCACCTGCCGGCCTGTACAGGATTGTCACCGACGGAGGCGATGGACGGACGTGGCTGGCGACCCCCGATTACCGGCAAATCGCTGCATTCAAGAAGGCCGCTGTCGACCCGAAACCCAGCCTTTTTTCGGGACACCTACTCGGAAATTCAAGACTAGTAGACGCGCTCCGTGTAGGTCGCGGAAAACTACGTTGGCCACGGACTAGTAAGTAGGAATGATCGCACTGGACGATTTTCTAGTCTAAGAACGAATGAGGCTAACGCAAAAAACAGTCGAACGTTTTCTCGTCAACCCAGCACCCCCAAAACTAAGTTGCCCACTCCGGATTCTCCCGATCAAACAGCTCCATGACCCGCGCATCAAACGGGTGCACGATCTTCAACAGCTCTTCGCGCCGATATTCGAGTGAGCCGCCGTCGCCGTAGACCGGTCTTGTCGTCTTGTGGCCCATGAGCAGGCACCGCAAGCCGTAGTCAATGTTGGCCTCCTGCATACGCTTTTCGAACGCGTGGCGGAATGAGTAGATCTTGTGGTCCGGCGACTCGAGCAGGCCGCGATTGCGGAAGTTCTTCATCATGTTCGCGGAGAAGAGCTCGCCCTTGTCGTAGTAGTGAGCGAAGGCGCGCGGCGCAGCGCGCTTTGCCGCCTCAAGTGCAATGCCAACCAGGGGAATGTCCCGCTCGGAGGTATCTGTCTTCACTTCTCGGTCGGTCCGCGCGCGGATCGAGATGTAAGGCACCGGCTCATCGATATGAAAATCCTCAACGCGCAGATTGATGATCTCGCTAGGGCGGCAGCCCGTCTCGATCAGCATCAGCGTAATGAGCTGCAGCTCGGGGCGCCATTTGCGTGTTGCGCCGGGTGCCAGAATCTTCTCGCGCACCCAGTCGGATGAGAAGGGCGGTACTTCGGTTCGAGCCTTGGCCTTGAAGTGCATGTTACGAAACGGGTTTGGCCGCTCTTCCTCGCCAATGTGCTTGAAATAGTCGGCATAGAGAGAGCGGATATTGCCAATGTGGCGGTTCGCTGTGTTCGGCGCGACCGGCGTCGTCTTTTCGTCCTTCGGTTTGACCTGTTTTGCCCAGTGCTTCTGGTAGTCGAG
>CAYXQV010000173.1:0-1957 GCA_964467505.1 uncultured Hyphomonadaceae bacterium
CTGCGGGCACGTCCTACAGGGCGCCGGGCCTTCGCGAGCAGTTCCTGCGCGGATCGACCGGCTTCAACACGGTTGGTGACCCCTGCGTCGTTCCGCTGAATGCGCGTGCTGACCAGGGGCCGGGCGTGGACCCGCTTTATGATCCGACTGAGGATCAGCGCTCACAACAGACGTTGAACAACTGCGTTGCGGCCGGCGTCGATCCCACAAGCCTTGGCCTTGCGGGCAATCTCAGCCCGAACCAGTCCGTGGAGATCAGCACCGGCGGTTCGCAGGGCCTTCTGGCCGAGGAGTCCGACTCCTTTACCTACGGCTTCACGCTGGAACAGCCCTGGACGGACGCGTTCAACCTGAGTGTCAACCTGACCTATTACGATACCGAAATCACAGACTCGGTCGCTGAGCCTGGACCCGGGTTCATCGTGCGCGACTGTTTCGTCGACAATCCCAATCTCGGCAGCGGTTTCTGTAACCGTATCTCGCGGGATGCCGGCGGTTTCATCGGCATCATTGACGCCAGCTTCATCAATATCGGGCGGGAAACGGCACGCGGCTTCGACCTTAACTTGCTTTATGAGCAGGAGTTCATTTTCCGTGAGCGTCCGCTGGACGTTGTGCTCGACCTGAGGGTCAACAAGACCGAGGAACGTGAGCTTGATCTAAGCAATACGCTGGCGCCGGATGCGACAGACGAGCAGATTGCGGCCTCGATCGACGACAATGTCGGCGAGCCGGAATTCCCCGAATGGCGGGCGAATGCCAACCTGCGGGCCGGGTACAAGGACTGGTCTGCCCTGTGGCGCACATCATATATCGAAGGCGGGCAGGATGATCGCGACGACACGTTCGATCCGACGGCGACCGACAATCCGGTCGACTTCACCGACGATTATGTCACGCACAATGTCTCGCTGACCTATTCGCCGGACCGCTGGGGCATCACTGTCGGGGTCGAGAATGTGTTCGACGAGCAACCAACCCTGGTTGACGGCAATGGCACATTCAGCGTCCGCAACGTGCCCATCGGTGTCGGTCAGGATGTGCTCGGGCGGCGTGTGTTTATCCTGTTGAGCCGCGAATTCTAAAGTGGCACTATCTATTGCGTCTGCCAGGCTTGCGGCCTGGCAGACGTGATTTCTTTATCGCGGCAGGTAGGCTCAGCCAAGTGGCCTGCGGCAGGAATGGACGGAAACCGGATGATGTGTGTAATCCTGCGACGAATGGTTGTGGTGGCCAGCCTTGTCATGAGTCTCTTTTTTACGGTGGCTGGCAGTGCGGTGGCACAAGAGGCGCCGCGAGAAGCTCCGCTGGATTATTTCATCACCGACCCGATGTTTGTAGACGCGGCGGTGTCGCCTGATGGCAGGCACCTGGCCACCGTGCAACGCACGGAAAAGGACGGAAATCCGCTGGTCCTGGTCTTCGAAACGGCAGACCTGACCAAAACACCGCTGGTGTTTGGAGCCAATGAGCGCCTCAAGATCCGCAATGTCGGCTGGCTGGACAATGAGAACCTGATTTCAGTGATGTGGCAGCGTTATGAAAACCGGCGCAATCCCTATTCGCGTCAGTTCACCAAACTGGCCACGATCTCGATCAAGAAAAAGGTCTGGGAGACACTTCCCAAGCGCAGGTTTGACCGGCGCAGCGAGGTTGACCGTGAGTTCAGCGACCTGAACTCTGCCAATATCGTTTCATTACAGCCATGGGACGAAGACCATATTCTGGTGTCATATAATCGCGACCTGACCCGCCCGCCGAACATCTACAAGATGAATGTCGCAACTGGCCAGATGGAGTTGATGTCGCGTGCGAGAAGTTCGGCAGGTGAACTCAAGGGGCTATCGCGCGGGCTTTATGGTCGTGATGGCAAACCCCGGCGGCGGCAGGGATTCGGCCCTGCCGGTGAGGTTGTTGTCGAATTGCGCCAGACAGCAGAAGACGAATGGAAAGAGGT
>CAYXQV010000173.1:2057-5764 GCA_964467505.1 uncultured Hyphomonadaceae bacterium
CGGAAAATCTGCGGGCATGACCGAATATATCGACCCCAGGGAAAAGTCTCTGAGGGACGCGATTGACGGCGCCATTCCGGATGCGAACAATTCGATCATCTCGCGTTCCGATGATGAGCGGTTCATCGTGATCCGAAGCGCCGGACCGAAAATGCCGCCATCATATTTCATCCTGATCGACAAACAGGAGCTTAAATATCTCGGTTCGGCAAACCCGGATCTGAAAGCGGAGCATCTCTCGCCTGTCCTTTGGGAGACTTATGAGGCCAGGGATGGACTTGAGATACCGGTCCTGATCACGAAGCCGGAGAGCCAGGGACCGCATCCTGTCATCGTGATGCCGCATGGTGGTCCGGTTGCGCGCGATTTCTGGGGCTTTGACCTTTGGGCACAGATCCTGGCCAATCGTGGTTACCTGGTCGTGCAGCCGCAGTTCCGCATTTCGAGTGGCTTCGGCAAGAACCACCTGAAAAAGGGCTTCAAGCGTTGGGGCTATGAGATGCAGGATGATCTTGAGGATGCGTTGGCTTATGTGGCCGACAAGAATTACGGCGATGCGGACAATGCAGCCATATTTGGCTGGTCTTATGGCGGATATGCCGCTTTTGTCGGCTCAATGCGCGAGCCGAACGTGTTCAAATGCGCCATACCGGGCGCAGGGGTCTCTGAGAAACAGAGGTTCCGGTCCTATCTGGCGCAAATTGGAGACTTCTCGGAAAAGACATATCGCAAGACTGCGGATGGTTTTGATCCGCTGGCAAATGTCGACAAGGTGAACGTACCGGTGCTTGTCATTCACGGCGAGATTGATGAACGCGTTCCGATCATTCACAGCGAACTTTTCGTTGATGAGCTGAAGAAATACAACAAGGAGCATAAGTTCGTGGTCCTTGAAGACGCAAACCATTTCTTCGGCACAATTTTCTATGAGAACTACCAGGAAATGTTCACCGAAATGCTCGGCTTTCTCGAGGGACCGTGTGGTCTGAAAAATTAGGCTGAGGCGGGTCTGCTTAGCAGGCAGCCGAAAACTCCCATCATGCGGGTCATCCCTGAAAGATGCGGCCCGCAATCTGAGTGTGGTCGAGGGGCGGCGGCCCCTTGCCGCTGTGGTCTGCGGCAAGGCATCGCGTACCATCCTCAACGTCATGCTGAGGAGGCCTGTCAGGGCCGTCTCGAAGGATCGGCGACATGAACTGGTTTTTCAGAAAGCCGGTTAGAACCGTCTGACTCGTGATCCTCCGGGAACACGTCCAGCGGGGAGAGAGGCCGGCTGCATGTGCCAGGATTGATACGGATTGGTATTGTTTTTCAAAATGAGAAAATAATCCCATTTTATCTCGATTCGATTTTATTGAAATTTTATCTGATATTCGGGAAGTCTGGAAAGAGACCTGCTTTTAATTTGTTATTAGGATGTCGAAATCATGATGACATCGAGGCCCCGCAAGGCCTCTCTCCAACTACCGTCCTGAGGCTGATCCCAAAAGATCAGCCTCTTTTTTATGCGGGTTTTATTACTGAATCGTAAAATGCACCATATTCATTATGAGGGCAGGTCCGTTTATTTGGGCTCGGGTGAATTTGCAAGAGCAGACCCGTACAGGGCCCCGGCGGGCGTCGTGCGACCGTGACGAGCCTGGGCGCGCATTCAGGTGCGCACGCCGGCCCGGTTGCGATAGGTTTGCAGGAGCTGGAGCTGGTCATGCGTGGGCGGCCCGTCAGCTTCCGACACGGCGACCAGCATCCCGTCGAGGTCGACAATCTGTTTCGGCCCGATGGACGGGCTGGCGAGCACCAGCTGCGTCATGCGTGCCATAACCGCGTCGGCGACAGGCGCATCGCGCAGCAGCCAGGCAGCATGATGGATCAGTGCATCGCCATCCTCGTCGGTGATCTCGAATTCATCCACCATCAGATCGCGCATCACCTCCTTGGAGGTCAGCGTCACGTCGCCACCTTCCAGCGCCATCTGATACATGATCACCGCGGCAGCCTCGCGCGGATCCTCAACCAGGGACAGGCCGCGCTTGCCCGACTTGCGCCGGAAGGCAAGCCGGCGGGGCAGGTTCGCTGCCGTGGCAGCGACCGAGCCGACTTCATCGACAATTTCCCGGGCCCGCTGGGCGCGCCACTGCCACACGCCGATGGCCGTGACGATGGCAATCAGGATTGCGATGATATGCATGGGCTTGCCTCGTCTGGTTTATGACAATGTAAGCGCAAAACCCCCGGCCGGGTAGTCCTGAAAATGGCCCGGCCGGCTGCGGTCGATGGTGAGGGCCGTCAGCTGCGCAATCAGGGCTGGCCGCCGGTTGCGTCCTCTCCGGCCCCGATATGGGCCTGGCGCACCACATAACCACGGATCGCCTCGGACTGTTCTGGCGTGAGCACGTCGTTGAACGCGACCATACCATTGGCCGACAGGGTGCCGCCCATCACGACGCTGTTCCAGGCTGCGGCATCTCCGGCAATCGCCGACCAGCGCAGGTCCGGCAGCACGCCTGAGCTGATCGCAAGCTGGCCATGGCAGACCGCGCAGTTACGGGCGTAGTGAATGGTGCCTTCCTGGACCATGTCCGCCGAGGCGAAGTCTTCGGACTTGGGCGTGCGTTCGATCATCGGCAGGTCAGGCTCGACAATGATCTGGTTGCCGCCAAGCTTGAAGGTGACAACCTTGCCGACCGTGGAGGGCACCTTCTCGTCATAGCCCATTCCGGCCGCCAGCGCATAGGCAGAGCCCCAGCCGGTGGTGATGGTGACATATTGCTCGCCATCAATGGCATAGGTGCCGGGCCCGGAGGCGGCGCCCGATTTCACGTCATGGCTCCACAGCTTCTCGCCGCTGGCCGCGTCATAGGCGACAAATTCGCCATTCAGCTTGCCCTGGAAGACCAGCCCGCCAGCGGTTGAGAGCACGCCGCCGTTCCAGGCGTTTTCGTGCTCGACGCTCCAGCGCGCTTCCTGTGCCACCGGATCCCAGGCGATCAGCCGGCCCTTCAGCGTGGCGCGGATCGCTGCGATCGTGCCCTCGGGCGGTTCCGGCATCTGGCCGGCGGAAAAATCCACGCCCGTGTTCCACTTGGTCGGCGCATCGGCAAGGCGCAGATCGCGAGCATAGGCCTGCGGGATTTCCTGGGCCGGTATATAGGCAAGGTTCAGCTCGGGATTGAACGCCATGGGTTGCCAGTTATGGGCACCGAGTGCGCCGGGCAGCTGCAGGACAGGTGTCGTGCCATAGCGCGCTTCGGGCACTTCGATCGGCCGGCCGCTCTCGTCAAGACCTGTGGCCCAGGTGATGGGCACGAAATTCTCCCCGGAAATGAACGCGCCGGTGGCCGCATCAACGACATAGAAAAAGCCGTTCTTTGGCGCCTGCATGGCAACGCGGCGGCTCTCGCCATCCTCACCAAGCGGCAGGTCGGCAAGGATGATCGTTTGGGTGGCGGTGTAGTCCCAATTGTCGCCGGGCGTGGTCTGGAAATGCCAGTTATACTCGCCGGTATCTGCATCCACGGCGACAATCGAGGACAGGAACAGGTTGTCGCCGCCGGACGGGCTGCGAATGTCGCGATTCCAGGGTGAGCCGTTGCCGACGCCAAACACGATCTGGTCATTGACGCTGTCATAGACAATGGAGTCCCAGACTGTCCCGCCGCCGCCATCATTGATCCATGCGCCCTCATCATCCCAGGTGTCATTGGCCA
>CAYXQV010000174.1:0-5670 GCA_964467505.1 uncultured Hyphomonadaceae bacterium
CAGCAAGCAGGGCGAGGGTCTGCATATACATGCCCATATGCGCCCACTGGCCATGCCCCATGCGTTCATCAATGACCAGAAAGAGCGCAGCCGGCGCGCCGAAGAAGCGGAAATTGTTGGAAAACCAATCAAGGCGCTTTTGTCTGTCCTCACGCGGGATTCCGAGCGTTTCATACATCATTTCGCCGACGCGCTTGCGCCGGGCATTGTGGGGCTCCCAAAGCCCCTCGGGGTAGATCGCCCGGTCCGTCGCTTCTCCCTTTGGATTGGCCGCAAGTTTGGACTGCGCGAGAGTGACAATGGCGTCCTTCGCCTCGCCAGCCACCACGATCACGCGCCAGGGCTGGACATTGCCGCCGGACGGGGCGCGCTGGGCGGTTTCGAGCCAGTCACGTATCTCGCCCTGTTCGATTGGCGTTTCGAGAAATGCGCGCGTGGAAATGCGTTGTCTCACCGCTTGCGTCACGTCCATCTGGCAGCTCTCCTGTCTTGTCTCACTGATTTTCATTTGAAACATGTGTCGTAGGGGTAGCAAAGCCGATGGCCTGACTTCGCGTGCCTGGTGAACGCTTTGTTCACAAACTCCCGCATTTGGCATGTACCTCGCAACCTTTCGCGCAGTAGCAGGAAAGGTTGTTCAATTATGAACCACGCACCCGAAATTCTCCTTTCAGGCGAAAGACTTGCACGCGACACGCGTGGCACGACCGCGATTCTGTTTGCGCTGGCCCTTGTCCCGGTTGTGATCCTGATGGGATTTGCACTCGACATCCAGCGCAGCACCGATGCCAAAACGACTATCCAGACGGCGATCGACAGTGCCAGTCTCGGGGCTGCCAAACTGCTGCAGGATCCGGCCAACACCGACAGTGACATCGAAACGGCGGCGGTCGACTTCTTCGATGCCGCGATGCTGAACGCCAGCCTCGATGTCAGTTGCGCTGCGCCCGGCGTGGTGATCGACCGGGTCAATGATACGGTCGCGGTCAATGCCGTCTGCTCCTTGCCGACCACATTCGGAAGCATCAGGCGGTCGGAACATGTGTCTGTGAATGCCGTGTCTGCCACCAAGGTCGAAATGACAAAACTAGACCTGGCGCTGATGCTTGACGTGTCGGGCTCGATGTCCGGCCAGAAGCTTGCCGACCTGCAGACCGCGGCCCGGGACGCGATTGACATATTGATGCCGGATGGCACGGGCGATCGGGTGCGCATCGGGCTCAGCCCCTATTCGGCTGCGGTAAATGCCGGCGGCTATTCCGGTGCAGTGATGGGGCCGGGCTGGAGCGCTGGCGATTCCACCTGCGCAACAGAGCGTATCGGCTGGGCGGCTTTCCAGGATGATGAACCCGGCCCGTCCAAATGGCTTAACAACTGGACCTGGAACTGCCCGTCAGGCGCGGTCATGCCGATCACCAACCATAAAGCCGACCTCCACGCGGCGATTGACGCGCTTTCAGCCGGGGGTTCGACCGCTGGCCATCTTGGTATCGCCTGGGCCTGGTATCTTATCGCGCCTGACTGGGATGATGTCTGGCCGCTCGCAGCCAGGCCGCTGGCCTATAGCGAACCGAAAAGCATCAAGGCCGTGATCCTGATGACGGACGGCGCGTTCAACACCGAATATCTCGCCGGCCAGGGCAGTTCCTACCAGCAGGCCGAGGACATGTGCGACGCGATGAAGGCCAGTGGCGTCGTTGTCTATTCGGTTGCATTCCAGGCGCCGGCAAGCGGCCAGGCTGCGCTGCAGGACTGCGCCACCTCGCCAACCGGTCATTATTTCAGTGCCTCCAGCGGCGCGCAGCTCCAGGACGCCTATCGCGAGATAGCCAGCCAGCTGGCCGGCCTGCACCTGCAGCAATAGGGCTGCAGGCTTTCAGAATGGCAGGTTCGGGTCATCTTCGCCATCACCACCGCGCATGAGCCCGGCAAAATCAAAGGCGTTGGGGTCAGCAAGATGGCCGGTGCGCACATTCGAGAGCGCGCGCATCATGGTCTCGCGCAGGCCCGGTCGGCGCTGTTCCCATTCGTCCAGCATGGCCTTCATGGCCTGGCGCTGCAGCCCGTCCTGACTGCCGCACAGATTGCAGGGGATGATCGGGAAACCCATTGCTTCGGCGAACCTGGCGAGATCGGCCTCGGCAACATGGATCAGGGGCCGCAGCACAAAGACATCGCCGGCATCGTTGAGCAGGCGCGGCGGCATTGCCGCGAGCCGTCCCCCATGGACAAGGTTCAGCATGAAGGTTTCCAGCGCATCGTCGCGGTGGTGGCCAAGCACGATCGCGTCGCAGCCTTCCTCGCGCGCCACGCGGTAGAGAATGCCCCGGCGCAGGCGTGAGCACAGCCCGCAATAGGTCGCGCCGTCGGGCAGTTTTTCGGTCACGACCGAATAGGTGTCCTGCGTCACGATCCGGTAGGTCACGCCGATTTGCGACAGCCAGCCTGGCAAGACATGCGCCGGAAAGCCCGGCTGGCCCTGGTCGAGATTGCAGGCGATGAGGTCCGCCGGCAACAGTCCCCGCGCCTTCAGATCGAGCAGCGTCGCCATGAGGCCGTAGGAGTCCTTGCCGCCCGACAGGCAGACCAGCCAGCGCGGGCGATCACCGCCGGTGCCTGACAACATGGCAAAGCTCTCGATGGCATGCAGGGCCTTGCGGGCAATCCGCCGGCGCAGCTTGCGAAAGGCAACAGATTGCGGCGCCCCGTCGAAAAGGCGGTGCAGCGTATCAGTGTCGGCGCATTCATCTGTCATGACGCGGCTCATGCCATGGCCCGGCTGCGTGTTTCAAGCATCCGGGCGCCAACGTGTTCATGACCCGTCAAAGACGCAGTTTCCGTGAAACCAGGTGCGCACCGCGCGTCCCTGCAGGAGGCGCCCGTCAAACGGGGAATTGGTCGAGCGTGAGCGCAGGTTTTCGCGCTGGCATTTCCAGGGCGCTGAGGGATCGAACATGATCAGGTCGGCTGGCAGGCCGGCCTGCAGGCGCCCGCAATCCAGCCCGATCAGGTCTGCCGGACCGCTGGTCAGCGGCCTCAGCGCGGTGATGAGGTCCATGGCGCCGTCATGCACGAGGCTCAGCACGGCGCTCAGCACGGTCTCCAGACCTGCCGCGCCGAATTCCGCCTCGGCAAAGGGCAGGCGCTTGGCTTCGGGGGGCTGTGGGTCATGGGCAGACACGACCGCCTCGATCTGCCCGCTGGCGAGCGCGGCGATCAGGGCCTGGCGATCATCCTCGCTTCGGAAGGGCGGGTTGACCTTGCAATAGGTGAGATAGTCGCCGACATCCAGCTCGTTGAAGAACAGGTGGTGGGCGGCAACCATGGCGCTTGCGGGCGCGCCGCGCGCGCGCGCTGCATCAAGAAGTTCCAGCGGGCGCGCCGTGGAGACCTGGTCAAGGATCAACCTGCACCCGGTCGCCTCGCTGAGGACAAGGTCGCGGGCCGCACCGATCCACTCGGCCTCCGGCGCAATCCCTTTCAGGCCGATCCGGTCGGCAAACCGGCCGGCATTCATCACGCCGCCGGCACGAAGCCTTGTCTCGTCGGGACGCGATGCGATGATGGCGTCATGGCTGGCGGCATAGGTCATGGCGCGCTTGAGAATGCCGGCATCGGCGACCGGCTGGTCGCCATTGGTGAAATAGGCGGCGCCTGCCTGTTTCATCAGGCCGATTTCGGCCATGGCCCGCCCGGCAAGCCCGACGGTAAGTGCCCCGGCTGCAAGAATATTGACCGGCACTTGCTGCGGATCGGTGCGCGTCAGGAATTCGATGAGCGCGACATCGTCAATCACGGGGCGCGTATCGGGCATCACGACCATGGTCGTCACACCGCCGGCGACAGCCGCCCGCGCCGCACTGGCCAGGGTTTCGCGCTGCTCCTCGCCCGGTTCACCGGTCTTTGCACGCAGGTCGATCAGGCCGGGCGCAAGGCACAGCCCGCCCGCATCCACGACATTTGCCGGGCCGGAGGGTGCCTGCGCCAGGTGTGGCCCCCAGTCGGCAATCAGCCCGTTCTCGATGACCAGCCCACCAATTGCGTCGGTGCCGCTGGCTGGGTCGAGCAGGCGCGCATTGAAGATCGCCTCGCTCATGCCCTGTCGCTCCCGGCCAGGAGGTCGAGCACGGCCATGCGCACCGCAACACCCATTTCGACCTGCTGGGTGATCACCGAGCGCGCGCCGTCGGCGACGGCGCTTTCGATCTCGATGCCGCGATTCATCGGGCCGGGATGCATCACCAGGACATCCGGGCTGGCGCGCGACAGCCGCGCACGTGTCAGTCCGTAGAAGCGAAAGAATTCCCGGCGCGACGGCAGGTAAGCCCCGTCCATGCGCTCCAGTTGCAGGCGCAGCATCATGACCACATCGGCGTCTTCTAGGGCCTCGTCGAAATCGCTGTGCATGCTTGCAGCGCCCCACTCGCTGGCATCGCGCGGGAGCAGCGTCTTCGGCCCGGCCAGCCGGACACGGGCCCCCAGCTGGTGCAGCGCGTAAGTCGTCGACCGGGCGACGCGCGAATGGGTGATATCTCCGCAGATCGTGACATCCAGTCCTTCGATCCGTCCTTTCTCGCGGCGGATCGTCAATGTGTCGAGCAGTCCCTGGGTGGGGTGTTCATGCATTCCGTCACCGGCATTGATGACCGCGCAGTCGACCTTGCGCGAAAGCAGTTTCACACCGCCGGAGGCCGAATGCCGGATGACAATCACGTCCGGCTTCATGGCATTTAGCGTCATTGCCGTGTCGATGAGCGTCTCACCCTTGTTCAGGCTGGAGGCGGCCACCGGCATGTTGACAACATCAGCCCCCAGTCGTTTCGCCGCGATCTCGAAACTGGACATGGTCCGCGTCGAGTTCTCGAAGAACAGGTTGATCACCGTCTTGTGCTTGAGCCGGGGCGGGCGACGATGCCCGGCGCACGACAGATCGGCATAGTCGTCGGCAAGAGCGAGAATCGATTCCAGGTCCAGCCTGTGAAGGCCACTCAGGCCCAGCAGGTGGGGCCCGGTAAAGACATGACCATGGGCGGCGCCCGGCATCAGCTCACTCCCGGCAAACGCGCCGGTGTTTAGGCCAGTTCCTCGCCCACAGCAAGGGGCCGCCGGCGCGCAGCTCGCATTGATTTGAAGTCAGGTTGGATTGCCGGACGCCCCCGGTTTCTGCGACGATATCGTAATGCAGACAGAAGCAAATACGGCCCGTGCATCCCGAAAGCCTGCCAGCCTGAACAAGCCTGCTCGCCGATGGGTCAAGCGCAATGGCAAGAAATTCACGCGCTGGCTTGCCCGCCATCAGGCCAATGCCAGCACGGTCGAGACCACGCCCTTCCTCGACCCGTCACAGTTTCCCGGGCTGCAAACGCTGCGCGCGGCCACACCGGACATTGTGCGCGAGACCCAGGGCGTCCTGCGTCACCGAGACGCGATCCCCGGCTTTCAGGAAATCTCGCCGGACCAGTACAGGATTGCGCGCGGCAAGAACTGGCGCACTTTCGTCCTGTTCGGCTTTGGCGAGTGGCTTGAGAAGAATGCCGCGCAGATGCCTGCGACAACCGCGGCGCTGAAACAGGTGCCGACCCTGCGTCTGGCCTGGCTGTCGATCCTGAGCCCGGGTTATCATATCCCGCCGCATTCCGGGCTCACCAAGGGCCTGCTGCGCGGCCATCT
>CAYXQV010000175.1:0-5665 GCA_964467505.1 uncultured Hyphomonadaceae bacterium
CCGTTTCGGACATTCTCGGTGTCGATCAGCCGGCAGGCAATGTCTACTTTACCGGCTATCTCGACTCCGCGATCGAGAAGCACCTTTATCGTTTTGGCTGGGGAGACGCTTCACAGCCTTATGAGCCGGTCCTGCTGACCGAACGCGGCAAATCATGGTCCATCACCATGTCGCCGGACGGCAAGAGCTTTGTCGGCACCAGCTCCAGCCCGACCCAGCCGCCGCAGACCGGGCTCTACCGCATCACCGGGACTGGCGCGGAGCTGATCGCCTGGATCGAGGAAAACGCGCTTGATGAGCGCCATCCCTATTACCCCTATCTCGCCGATCACACCGTCCCGGAATACGGCACACTCACCGCCGAAGACGGCCAGACGCTACACTATTCCATTCAGACCCCGCCGGATTTTGACCCAGGCAAGAAATACCCCGTGCTCGTCAATGTCTATGGCGGGCCGGGCGTGCAGACGGTCACGCGCGACTGGGAGCGTATGGCTGACCAGTTCTACACACGCCAAGGCTATATCGTCTTCCGTCTGGACAATCGCGGCTCGGCCAATCGCGGCAAGGCGTTCGAGGATGTGATCTATCGCCAGACCGGCGGGCCGGAAGTGCGCGACCAGCTGCTCGGTGTGGACTGGCTGAAATCACAGCCCTTTGTCGATGCTGAGCGCATCGCCATTCAGGGCTGGTCCTATGGCGGCTACATGACGCTGATGACGCTGCTGCAGGCCGAGCCCGGCACCTTCGCGGCGGCTGTCTCCGGCGCGCCGGTCACCGACTGGTCGCTCTATGACACGTTTTACACAGAGCGCTACATGGACACGCCGCAGGACAATCCCGACGGCTATGAAAAATCCTCGGTCTTCTACCATCTCGACCGGTTCGAGGGTGACCTCTCGCCGCTTCTGCTGCTCCACGGCATGGCCGATGACAATGTCACCTTCGACAACACCACCCGCATGATGGCGGCGTTGCAGGAGGGCGGGCACCTATTCGAGCTGATGACCTATCCCGGCCAGCGCCATGGCATTCGCGGCGAAGCGCTGCAGACCCATCTCATGCGCACCCGAATGGCATTTCTCGACCGGCACCTGAAGGAGGACACGCCATGACCGCCCGCCAGCCCACTGCCGACCAGTTCCGCGCCTTTCGCGACGACCCCCATGACGGGCCGGTCGCGCAGGTCAACCTGCTGAAATTCCGCGAACTGGCCGCCTATCCCGAAACCGCGCGCGAACATGGCGACGGGGCAAGCGGCCAGGAGGCCTATCAGCGCTATGCCGACCTGTTCGAGACGATGATGAAAGATGTCGGCGGGGAATGCGTTTTGCGCGCCGATGCCGAGCGCTTCTTCATCGGTCAGGGCGACTGGGACATGGTCTGGATCAACTGGTTTCCCAGCCGCCAAGCCTTCATCGCCACGCTCAACCATGACAGCTATCACGAAGCCCATCGTCACCGCGAGGCCGGTCTCGACCATCAGGAACTCATTGTCACGCGTCCAAGCGAGGCGCGATCAGCCCTCGCCTGAAATCGCCCCGCGCAGGGCGCTGGCGCCAGAAGGGTCACCATCGTGCGCCGGCGCGTCACCGCGAAACGCCTTGAGCGTTTCCAGATTGCGCTCGACGATATCATCCGGCGCATCCTTCGAGACCGCACGCACCGCCTCATAGTCGCCCTTCAGGCCAAGAACGAGGGCTAAGTTCTGCTGCACACTGACCGTAGCGTCAGGATACGCGGCGGCCTCGCGCAACTGCGCTTCAGCCGCGTCGAGTTGCCCGGTCAGCGCCAGCGAAAGGCCCAGATTGGAACGCGTTGTTGCCCTGCCCGGCTCCAGTTCAAGCGCCTGGCGATAAGCGGTCTGCGCCGAATTGTGATGGCCGAGCCGGTCATGGGCAAGCCCGAGCGCGGCGAGCGCATCGGCACTGTCCGGCGCATGCATGACCGCGCGCAACAAGGCGCCGCGTGCCTTTTCATGCTCGCCGGTCGATGCGAGCGCGCGGCCCATGAGCAGGAAGACCTCCGGACTTTCAGGATGGAGCATCGCCGTCTGTGAGGCAATTTCCGCGGCGCGCTCATGACTGCCGATCGCGCGCAGCGACTTTGCGAACTTCAGCGCCGTGTGGAGATCGCCCGGATCGGAGGCATATTCGCGGGCCCAGAAATTGGCCTGCTCAAGCGGCGGGGCGCGGTGAATGGCTGCGCGAAGTTCGGCAGTTGAAACGCCCGTTTCCCCGTCTTCTCCCGCTTTTCCGGCCTCATCTGCCGTCTCGGCGCCGGCTGTTTCAGCCTCCTGCACGTCCGGCGCCTGTGCAGCAACACCGCTTGCGCAGGCGCCAAGTGCAAACATGGCAAACCCTGCAGCTGTGGCATTCCATCCATGCGCACTGGACATCGCTCAGTCTCCTGACAATTTAAGGGCTACAGCCTGTCATCACATTGCCGGGGTCAAGTTTCGGTTAACATCGCTGCGGCGTTGATTAATCCCTGCCGGCCAATCCACCCCAGGAGAAATGCCAATGCATGCCGCCTTCACGTCTGCGCCCGTCACACAGCCCGCCCGCGTCCACCTGTTCCGGCAGGCAGATTTCGCCGCGGCTCAGCTGCCCGGCCTGCTGGCGACATTCGCGCAAGCGCAGGGCTTCAAGGCTGGCGCCGGGCAGAGCGTGCTGATGCCGGATGCTGAAGGGCGGCTCGGCGATGTGCTTTTCGGCCTCGGCGATGGCGAGGACGCCCTCGCGCTGGCTGGCCTGTCCGCGCACCTTCCTGAGGGCGATTATGAGATCGCTGCCGCACCGGCTGACTGGCCGTTCGGCTGGAGCGCTGCTGGCTGGGCCGACGGGGCCTACAGGTTTTCCAGATACCTGAAGGAAGCTGCTGCCCCGCCGCGCCTGGTCATCCCCGACAGCGAAGATGCCGGCGCGCTGTCACGCGAGGCCGAAGCCGCAAGGCTGTGCCGCGACATGGTCAACACGCCGGCCGAGGATATGGGACCTGCCGATATGCAGGCCATCATCTCGCAGCTCGCCGAACGCCATGGCGCCCGGCTCGAAACCTTGATCGGGGAGGAACTCCTGGCCCAGAACTATCCCATGGTTCACGCGGTTGGCCGGGCCGGGCCGCAGGCGCCGCGCTTCATGGAGCTGAGCTGGGGCAAGCCATCCGATCCCGAACTCGCCATCGTCGGCAAGGGGGTCAGCTTCGACACGGGCGGGCTCAACATCAAGACCGGCGGCTTCATGCGCCTAATGAAGAAGGACATGGGCGGGGCAGCCCATGCCATCGCGCTGGCCTCGCTGGTCATGGGGGCGGGCCTGCCCGTGCACCTGAAACTCTACGTCCCGGCGGTGGAAAATTCCGTATCCGGCGCCGCCTTCCGCCCCGGTGATGTCCTGTCAACGCGCAAGGGCCTGAGCGTCGAGATCGACAATACCGATGCCGAAGGCAGGCTGATCCTCAGCGATGCCCTTGCCCGCGCCGGGGAAGGCGACCCTGACCTGATCCTCGATTTCGCCACGCTGACCGGGGCGGCCCGAGTGGCGGTCGGGCCTGACCTTGCGCCCTTCTACACCGATGACGACACGCTCGCCGACGCGCTTGGCGCAGGGTCTGAGGTCTCCGGCGAGCCGGTCTGGCGCATGCCCCTCTGGCGGCCCTACAGGTCCATGCTCGAAAGTTCGATTGCGGACATCTGCAATTCCGGCGGACGCATGGCCGGCTCTGTGACGGCGGCCGTGTATCTTTCCCAGTTCGTCGAGACGCCGCGCTGGGTGCATTTCGATATCTGGGCCTGGCGTGAAGGCAAGTATGGCCGGCCTGCGGGCGGGGCGGCGACGGGACTGCGCGCAGCCTGGGCCTGTCTGACGGCGCGCTATGGGGCCTGAGACAGGCGCCGCGCATGCAGGCTTTACGGCCCCGGCAAATCACTCGAAGCTGATACTCAGTTCAGATAAATCGAGTGGAAAGACATGGGACCTGGCGAACGCGATGCACTGGAATTGCTCCGCAATGTGATGATTGGCAGCGTGCGCGAGCAGCAGCCGGACCTGACTGCGCGCCAGCTCGCCGTGCTTCTGATTGTTGTGCTGGAAGCCGGCCCGCACACGGTACGCGGCCTTGCCAGGCGCCTGTCCATCGCCAAGCCGGCTGTGACCCGCGCCCTCGATGCGCTTGCCCGCAACGATTACATCCGCCGGCGGCCCGACGAGGACGATCTTCGCAGTGTTTTTGTCGAGCGCACCCCGGCAGGCACGGCTTTCCTTCACGGTTTCGTCACGCCGGTCACCGGGACGCCGAAGCTCGCAGCCGCAGCCGCTGCCGCATAGGCAGCCCGCCTGAACCCCTCAGATATCAAGCTCGTCTGCAAAGCGCGCATTTTCCTGGATGAAGCGGAAACGCAGTTCGGGCCGGCGCCCCATAAGCGTCTCGATCAGGTCGCCAGGCTTTTCCTCGACCAGTCCGTCGACGCCATCGGGAAGGGTCACGCGGGCCAGCTGGCGGGTTGCCGGGTCCATCGTGGTTTCCTTCAACTGGCTCGGATTCATCTCGCCAAGACCCTTGAACCGGGACACCTCGATCTTCTGGTTCGGCTTGAACTCACGCTCGGTCAGCGCGAGCTTCTCGGCATCGTCCATGGCATAGACCGACTTGCCCTTGTGGGACAGCCTGAACAGTGGCGGCATGGCAAGAAACAACCGCCCACTCTCGATCAGGCCGGGCGTCATGCGGTAGAAGAAGGTGATCAGAAGCGCCGCGATATGGGCCCCGTCCACATCGGCGTCGGTCATGATGATGACTTTCTCATAGCGCAGGTCATCAAGGCTGAACCTGCGCCCGAGTGCCGAGCCCAGCGCCAGTGACAGGTCGCCAAGTTCGGCATTCTTCAGCAGCTTGTCTTCCGACGCCGAGGCGACATTCAGGATCTTGCCGCGCAAGGGCAGGATCGCCTGGGTCTTGCGGTTGCGGGCCTGTTTCGCGCTGCCGCCGGCCGAGTCGCCCTCGACGATGAAGATCTCGGTCCCGTCCGGCCCGCGTTCGGAACAATCGGCCAGCTTGCCGGGCAGGCGCAGCTTGCGGGTCGCCGACTTGCGCTGGATTTCCTTCTGCTTGCGCCGGCGCGCGCGCTCATCGGCGCGGTCCATCGCCCATTCCAGCAGGTTGTTGGACTCCTTCGGGCTGGCCACCAGCCAGTGATCGAACCGGTCGCGCACGGCATTCTCGACCACCCGGAAGGCTGCGGTGTTCGACAGCTTGTCCTTGGTCTGGCCGACGAATTCCGGCCCGGAAATGAACACTGACAAGAGGATGCCGGCATGGCTCATCACATCCTCGGCGGTGATCTGCGCAGCCTTTTTCTGGCCGGTCAGCTCGGCATAGTTGCGCAGGCCCTTGGTGATGGCGCTGCGCAGGCCCGCCTCATGCGTGCCGCCATCGGGCGTGGGCACCGTGTTGCAATAAGACCGCGTGAAGCCGTCACTGTCGCCAAAGCCCGCCGCCGTCCAGGCAATCGCCCATTCGACCTTGCCCTCATCGGTTTCGACAAGGCCGGAAAAGGCGTTCTCGGTGAGCATTGCCTTGCCGTCAAACACTTCGGCGAGCTGGTCGGCCAGGCCGTTGGGATAGGTCAGCACCGCCTCGGCAGGCACCTTGGAGCCTTCCGGCA
>CAYXQV010000176.1:0-1901 GCA_964467505.1 uncultured Hyphomonadaceae bacterium
CGCATGTCGAAGCCCATCTCTTGCCAGAGGCGATGTGATGTTCAACGCGTTCAGAAAAACCTTCTGCGCCATGGGGCTTTTGTCCGCGCTCGCCCTGTCATCCTGCGGCGGCACGCAGCGCGACGCGGATCAGGCGGGCAACGCTGCAAACACAGTGAAAGAGGCCGCTGCAGCGCCTGAGATCGACGTCATCACACATGACGGCGACTTCGTTGAAATCCAGCAATTCGAGACCGCGCAGGGCATTTCGGTCTGGCTCGTCACCGAGCCGTCGATCCCCATTGTCTCGATCAATGTCGCCTGGCGAGGCGGCGGGGCGAGCGATCCGGCCGGACTGGAAGGGCTGGCAAACGCAGTTACCTACCACATGAACGAGGGCGCCGGCGACATGGAGGCGCTCGCCTTCCAGACCCGCATGGAAGAACTGAACATGAGCTTTGGCTGCTCGGCCGGGCGCGACTGGACGTCCTGCTCGGCCGGCATGCTGCGCGAGAATGCCGGCGAGGCGATGGATCTGGTCGCTCTGGCCATGAACCAGCCGCGCTTCGATGACGGACCGTTCGAACGGTTCCAGCGCGAAGCCCTCATCTCGATCAAGCGGCGTGTGACCTCCCCGCAATTCCTCGCCAGCCAGGCCATGGAGGCAGCGCTTTATCCCGACCATCCCTATGCGCGCGAGAGAAGTGCTGCCAGTATCGAGGCGCTGTCGCCGCAACTGGCGCGTGACTACAAGGACGATCTGATGGTCCGCGAGGGCATGCTGGTCACGGCGGTGGGCGCAATTTCGCCGCAGGCGCTGGCGCCAATGATCGACAAGGCCTTCGGGTCCCTGCCGGCGCGCGGTGATATCGACCTTCCCGGCCCGGTCGAGCTCAATCCCCCGCTGGCCGCGCCTGAACAGGTGGACCTGCCCCAGCCCCAGAGCTTTTTCTACTTCATGGCGCCCGGCCTGCAGCGCGATCATCCCGACTTCTTCGCGGCCTATGTCCTGAATTACAGTTTTGGTGGCGGCGGTTTCGAAAGCCGGCTGATGAAGGAACTGCGCATCGCCCAGGGGCTGACTTACGGGATCGGCACCGGGCTGGGGTTCGGCGGCGAACTGGCAAGCTGGACGGGGCGCGGCCAGACACGCAACGAAACTGCTGGCCGGTTCCTTGAGGGGATTGTCGAGCAGATGCGCCAGATTGCCGATGAGGGGGTCAGCGAAGCCGAACTTGCCGATGCAAAATCATACCTGACGGGCGCCTATCCGCTTTCCTTCGACAGCAATTCCAAGATTGCCGGCCAGATGATGAGTGTGCGCCAACAGGAACTCGGCATTGATTATTTCGACCGACGCAATGCGGCGGTCGAGGCGGTCACGCTTGAGGATGTCAACCGGGTCGCCGGTGAGTGGCTGAGGCCGGAACGGTTCAGCTTCATCGTGGTCGGCGAGCCCGACGGCATAAACGCGCCGGGCGAGTGACGCGCACCGGCATCCATCAACCGCCGGGCGAGGCCGATCAGCCGCGATTTTCTTCTGCCGCTTGCGATGCTTCCGGCGCGTCGGTCGGGTCATCGGGCGCGGCGACCGTCTGGCCCTCACCCCGAGCGGGTTCAGCGGGTGCCGCAGGCTCAGGCGCCCTGGCCTGAAGCGTTCCGGTCATCTCCTCGATCTTAGCCACCAATGCGTCAGCCGACCCGTTCGTGCGGTCAAGCAGTGAAAGAAATTGCGCGCGCTGCTCAATGGCGAGCCAGAGCAGGTTGCCATCAATGTTCAGCGCGACATCAACGACCTGGTATTCACCATTCCGGTTCAGCACACGCCAGCGCACATCCATGGCCTGGCCATCTTCACGCGGTATGCGCGTATTGACGATGGAATCACGCGGTGACCGGTCGACCGAGCCGCGCACCTCGAC
>CAYXQV010000176.1:2001-5604 GCA_964467505.1 uncultured Hyphomonadaceae bacterium
TCGAAATCATCAAAATCATCAAAATCGGGCAAATCTTTGTACGGGTCGACTTCCTCGCGCCCGTTGCGGATTTCCGCCTTTCTTTGTGACGTGTAGCCCCGGCGCATCGCGACATAGGGCTCAGGCTGGCTGCGAACGGCTTCAAGTTGCGGATCGATGGCGATGCGCACATGCAGCAGTTCGAAACCCAGGCTCGTCCAGCGCACCGTCTGTGTCAGGTCCTCGTCATTGTCGATTTCGCCCCAGTTGAGCGGATCGATCACCGCATCGACGCCGAACCCCGTCGTGTCGCGCAGATTGCTCGGCCCCATCAGCGGCAGCACGATATATGGGCCTTCGCCGACGCCCCATACCGCAAGCGTCTGGCCGAAATCCTCCGAGTGCTTCTCGACACCGAAATATCCAGCCGGATCGAAAACACCGAGCACGCCCACCGTGGAATTCACAAGAAATCGGTAAAATGTCTCTGCGGCACGTTCCGGCTCGCCTTGCATCACATCATTGGCGAAAATGACCGGCGAATTGAGATTGCCGAGCACATTCGATACGCCGTCGCGCGCAATCTTCGGGGTTGCAGCGACATAGACATCCGTCACCGGGCCGATCACCGCCTTGTCAGCAGCCTCGTTGAAGGCGAAAACTTGGCGGTTGAAAGGCTCGAACGGGTCATTGACCTCGCCGCCACTCTCGCCTGTGCTGGCACAACCGGTGGCGGCACTCGCAATGACCAAGCCTGCAATTATCGCGCGCATTGAACGATCCCTTTCCTAGCCCGATGCATATGTGCGCCAGCCTGATCGCAGGCAATACACAGGGCTGTGAGCGATTGCATATTCGGCGGGTGAGTGCTCTTGCGGACACACCCCTTGCCTGAATGATAAATATATATTTATATGCCTATATGGCCCGAAGCATGCAGCAGACCGTCGACCAATTGCGCGCCACAGGCGAGCCGACCCGGCTGCGCATACTGTCCCTGCTGCGACAGGGTGAGCTTTCGGTGGGCGAGCTTGTCCAGGTGCTCGGGCAGAGCCAGCCACGTTTGTCCCATCATCTCAAGGTGCTTTCCGCAGCCGGCCTGGCTGAGCGCATGCCAGAAGGTGCGCGCGTGTTCTATCGCGCTGCCTCGCGCGGGCCGGCCGGCGAGTTGCTTGACCTGATTTTTGACAATCTTGATGATGAGACGCGCGAACTGGCGCGCGATTCCCGCCAGCTTGAGCATATCCGGGCCGAACGCGCGGCGGAAGCTGAAGCCTATTTCAACGGCGTTGCGGAGTCCTGGGATGCAGAGCGCAGCCTGCATTTCCCGAATGAAGCGATCGAGGACGCGATCGTGTCCATCGCCGGGCAAGGGCCCTTCCGCCAGCTGATCGACATCGGAACCGGAACCGGGCGCATGCTCGTTCTTCTCGCGCCGCGCGCCAGGAGGGCCGAAGGCCTCGATCTCAGCCACCGCATGCTCACCATTGCCCGCACCCGGCTGACTGAAGCGGGGCTGGACCATGCCCGCGTGCGCCAGGGTGATGCCTGCGCCACGCCCTTCGCCGATGCCAGCGCCGATCTTGTCGTGATCCACCAGGTCCTGCATTTCATCGACGCGCCTGAACGCGTGCTGCGCGAGGCTGCGCGCGTGCTGGCGCCGGGCGGGCGCCTGATCATCGTCGATTTTGCCCCGCACAATCTGGAATTCCTGCGAGACGCGCATGGCCATAACCGCCTCGGGATTGCCGATGACACCTTGCGTGCCTGGATTGACGGCACCGGGCTCAACCTGGGTGAGTTCAGGCAGTTCAACCCGCCAGAAGCGCGCCCCGACGGGCTGGGCGTCCATATCTGGGCATTCAACAAGATCGCACGCAACAAGGAGGCCGCCGCATGAGTGTGATGTCCATGGCCCGCAGCCGCGCGCTGGGCCGACCAAATGTCTCTTTCGAGTTCTTTCCACCGAAGAACGAAGTCATGTCGGAGAAGCTGTGGGAGTGCGTCCGGCGGCTGGAGCCAATGGCGCCCGATTTCGTGTCGGTGACCTATGGCGCGGGCGGGTCAACCCGTGAGCGCACTCACGACACGGTCCGCCGGCTGGCACAGGACACCACGCTCACAGCGGCGGCGCACCTGACCTGCGTGGATGCCACGAAAGAGGAGGTGCATGAGGTCGCCGAATCCTACTGGGAGGCCGGGGTCAAGCATATCGTTGCGCTGCGCGGTGACAGCCCGAATGGCATGGGCGAGCCGTTTCGCGCGCATCCGGGCGGGTATGAAAGCTCGGTCGATCTCGTGGCCGGGCTGCGCGCCCACCGCGGCGATCTGGGCAAGGTGTTCGAGGTGTCGGTGGCCTGCTATCCTGAGCGCCATCCCGACAGCCGCGGCTGGGACGAGGACATGGCGTTGCTGAGGGCCAAGCAGGAGGCCGGTGCCGACCGCGCCATCACGCAGTTCTTCTTCGAGCCTGACACCTTCCTGCGGTTCCGTGACCGCACGGCGGCAGCCGGCATCACCATGCCGATTGTTCCGGGCATCATGCTGCAGCCGAATTTCGGCGGGCTCAAGCGGATTGCCGGCCTGTGTGATGCGCACCTGCCTGGCTGGCTGCACCAGCTTTACGAAGGGCTTGATGACGATCCGGAGACACGTGACCTCGTAACTGCGAATGTGGCCGCAGAACTTTGCCATCACCTTGCCGATGAGGGTGTGGAGTATTTTCACTTCTACACACTCAACCGGGCGAGCCTGGCGCTGTCGACGTGTCACCTTCTCGGCCTGAAACCGGACGCCGCCAAAGCAGAGGCTGCCTGAAATGACCAAACTGACCGATGTTTTCGCCGCGCTGGAGCAAGAGGCCGCGCAACGCATCCTGATGCTTGACGGCGCGATGGGCACGATGATCCAGAACCGTTCAATGGGTGAAGATGATTTTCGTGGCGCACGCTTTGCCGACTGGGAAAGGTCACTGAAGGGCAATAATGACCTGCTCAACCTGACCTGCCCGGACATCATCGAGGCTATCCATTCGGAGTTCATCGCGGCCGGCGCAGATCTCGTGGAGACCAACACGTTCAGCGCAACCACCATCGCGCAGGCCGATTATGGCATGCAGGCGCTGGCTCCGAAAATCGCTGCGGAAGGCGCGAAGGCCGCGCGCCGGGCGGCGCAGGCTGCCGATCGCCCGGTTGGCGTGCTCGGCGCGATCGGGCCGACCAACAAGACGCTGTCGCTCAGCCCGGATGTCAACAATCCCGGCTTTCGCGAAGTCACGTTCGAGCAGGTCCGCGCGGCTTATTACGAGCAGGCCGAAGCGATGGCGCCGCTGGTTGACGGCTTCCTGATCGAGACGATTTTCGACACGCTCAATGCCAAGGCCGCGATCAAGGCGCTGATGGATCTCGATGCGGGGCTGCCGGTCATCATTTCCGGCACGATTACCGATGCATCGGGCCGCACATTGTCGGGACAAACGCCGGAAGCCTTCTGGTATTCGGTGCGCCACGCAAAGCCATGGGCGGTGGGCCTGAATTGCGCGCTGGGCGCAAAGGCGATGCGCCCGCATATCGCCGCGATCTCGCGGGTCGCCGACACAAGGATCATCGCCTATCCCAATGCCGG
>CAYXQV010000177.1:0-1417 GCA_964467505.1 uncultured Hyphomonadaceae bacterium
ACGGTCGCCAGTTTTCGGGCACCTTCCTCCGGGGCGACTTCGATGTCCTGCGCATAGGCAGACGCAAAGGCGAGTGACAAGCAGGCGCTGCTCATAAGCGTTGTTTTCGTTTTCATTTCTTCCTCCCGTTAAATTTTGATGTGTGTTCAGTCTGACCAGTAGACGAATTGCTGGTCCTCCGCTTACGGAGCATTGAGTGGAGCATCGATCCGGATGGCGTCTTCAAGCAGGGCTGGCCAGAGCGGTTCCGGCAATTCGCCTTCGAAGGCGGCGAGGCGCTGGCGAAGTTCGCTCACTTTTTCACGATGGGCTTCGGCGACATTGGTCTGCTTTGTGGGGTTGGTTATGAGATCAAACAGCCAGACTGTTGCGGGGTTGTCGGCGACCTGCAGTTTCCAGCCACGGTCAGGGGACGCGCTCTGATTGGGTGTTTTTCAGTCATGGCATTCCTCCGGTTGTTTTATTTTTCGGACTTTCGTCGGTCCGTTTTTGGGGTGCTAACTGAGTGAGGGTGTTCCTACTGGTTGTCGTATTGATCGGCGTTGATGACGAATTGCTCGAATTTCCACCCGGCTGCGGTTTGGACCGCTTTGCCTGTGTAATAGCCTGTCATGTGGAGTTGCGGACGCGGCTCGCTTGAGCGTTCCGTAACGTTCATTATGGCCCTGAAGTCGGCGCTCTGCGGCGTCACCTCTGTCAGGCGCAAGCCGGAAATGATGTGCCTGCGCTGAACGCCCGTGCCTGCCAGCCCGGTCCATATCTGGGCGTAGACCGCTTCGATCGCGGCTTGTCCGCGCACCGATATGCCGGCAACCGGAACCTCCAGCGCGGCGTCATCGGTAAACAGCGATGCGACTGCTGCCGTATCGCGCGCATCGGCGAGAAAACCGTAGTCGCTGATGAGATCGGCGACAGCGGTATGCGTGCCACCGGCAGACCGGTGCGATTGGTTTTCAGGCTCGGGAAACGACTCGCACGCCGCCAGAAAAAATACGGGCAAAGCACAGGCGGCGAGAAGATGGTTGCGGGGGGGCATTTTCAGTTACTCCTTGTCATCAAGTTGGTAAGCGACGAGCATGTTGCCCGGTGTTCCGCCAAAATATCCGTACCCGGACTGCACGAACACCATGTCTCCGGCTGCCATCATGCTTGCGTTGTCGATGCTTCCGCCATGGCCCGGAACGCCATTCAGGGTGGCGTCATAGGCCTTGTAGGTTGAATGCATGCCGAGCACGTCGCCCGTCTCAGGGTCAAACACCCGCCAGCTGCCATCCATGCTGCCTGCAAGAAGGACATCGCCAGCAATAAGAGCGGCCCCCGATAGTCCATCTTGCGGTGGGCATTCAGGCCAGGCGGTTTCGGCTGAGAAGCTCGGCTCGCAGGTGCGCACCGGGTGCCATTCCCAGTCGACGGCGCC
>CAYXQV010000177.1:1517-5575 GCA_964467505.1 uncultured Hyphomonadaceae bacterium
GGCGTGGTGACGCGCATCAGTCCCGCGCCGAAATCAAAATCGACGCCATTGGTTCCCGGACAGTTCGGGTGCTTTCCGTCTGGATGGGGTGCGCGGCATGCGCCGTTCCAGTAGTCTTCGGCGGTCGCCTGGAACACCCAGCGCTTCTGGCCGGTGGCGGCGTCGATCGCGATCACGGCATCGCCGGTACCGGGATCCGGGCGCGCAGAAATCGGACCCGTGCCGATAAAGATCAGCCCGCGTTTCGCGTCGAATACCGGCGCGGCCCAGACTGAGGCGCCGGCGGGCCCCCAGAGCTGCGTGCCTGCTGCGCTGATCTCGCGCTTTTGCGGCGCATCGAGTGTCGTGTGCACCCAAAGCGTCTCGCCATCAGACAGGTTGTGAGCGCTGATGGCACCGGAAAGCTGGCAGCATTCATAGGCTGGATCCACACTGGCTACCGTTTCCGTGCTGGAATGCGGCAGGAAGAAACGGTCACCGACCACGGTGATCGGCCCGGTGAACGTGGTTTTCGCGCTGACACCGAGGGGCTTGCGCCAGACGCGATCACCGGTTTGCGCGTCAATCAGGCTGACAAAGCCGCTGGTGTCACCGACGAGCAGGACATCACGGCCCTCTATACGGGCATGTGACAGGGCTGATCGCGGCGAGCTTTCCACGGAATGTTGCCAATGAAGACAACCTGAGTTGCGATCGAAAGCATAGACCGATTGGGTGTCCGCCACAGCGACAAACAGCGTGTCTCCGACGATGACAGGTTGGGACCGCATGGTTCCAGTCCCTGGAAAAGCTATGCTCCAGACCTCACTCAATTGGCGGGCATTCTGTTGACTGAGCTTCGAATTTTGCTGCACACGATGATTGTTTGCATCAAGGCCCCACGATCCGGCGAAGACGGGCTTCTGCCCCAGATCCGCGAGCGGTGCGGAGCATTTCATGCGGTCTTCCCAACCGGAATAGTCCGTCTGTTCGCTCGTCAGCCAGGAGATGAGGGCCGCCCGCTCAGCGTCCTCAAGCGCCGCGCCTTGCGCAGCCATCTTGCCACTTGTCAGCGCTGTTTCGATCGCATCGGGCCCCATAAACTTAAGCGTTGCCAGTTGCGGCCCGCTCGCACCAGCGCCCTGATGACACATGGCGCAGGCCGCTTCATAGGTCGCCTCTCCAATCTCCAGATCAGCACTTGCGACAGAGCTTTGTTCGACGACACCAGGTGGGCCAGCCTTGTCCGCGCCGCACGACGCCAATGCTAATAAGGACATACACCAACTGACGCCGATACCGCGCATTGCTTTCTCCCGTTTTTTTTCGTTATAGGGCCCATGCACGTCAGCAATTGTGCAAATTTGCGCGATCGCGTTCGTGTTTTTGGAGCTTTTATGACCGCACATTTTCCGCCTTCCCCCTTCAACTGGGTCGATAAACTGCCAGAGGCGCGCCGCGAGATCCTGCTCGCAGCCTTCAAGACCTTGACGGCCCGCCAGGGTGGCGCGGCCTTCCGCGACGGGGATGCGCCACCCGGCATTTTCCGGGTCTTGTACGGTCGGGCTGACATGTATTTCGAAGCCCCGGGCGGTCGCAGCCATTTCCTGAATTGGCATCTGCCCGGCGAGTCCTTCGGCGAACTGCCTGCACTGGACGACCGGCCACACATTGCCAATGTGTCGCTTGAACCGCAGACCGTGCTGGCGTTTCTCCCCATCCGAGACATGCATCGGTTGCGGCGCGAGCATCCCTGGCTGAATGAGGCCCTGATCGGCGCAGTCGCGAGCACGTTTCGAATGCGGCACCGCGCCTACCGGTCGCGCATAAGCCATTCGCCCGAAGACATGATACTCGACCGACTATCATTTCTCGCGCGCAAAGATCGCGAGACCCAGTCTTGCGACCTGTCTCTGGATGTCACCCAGGACATGCTGGCCTCGATGGTAGGATTATCTCTGCGCCGCGTGTCGGCGGCGTTGGCCACCCTCGAAAGCAAAGCGCTCATCCGCCGTGAGTACCGCGGTGTTGTTCTCCTCGCGGGCGATGCGAGGCCAAGCTGCTCCGAAACATCGTCGCAATGACGTGCTGAGCCTTACAAAACGAAAGATAATCGAGGAACCCATGTATTGCGGGGTTATCCGCCTGTCAGGCACCGTTTATTGGGCCGGTTGTTCCTTGGTGTCGATGTTCGGCGCAATGTAGACCTCGGCGCGGTCATAGCGCTCGAACCAGTCCGGCGGCGCAAGCGGCAGGTGCCGGCTCTCGCTTTCGCGCGCGGGCGTGAACGCACGCTGGGGCAGTTCCGTGCGAACCTGTTCCAGCCAGAAAACCCCATCAAAGCGCCCGCTATTGCCACGCGTCGCGACAAGGTCGAGATCGCCGTCGCCATCCATGTCGCGGCTGACGAACATGTCGTACATGCCGCGCACCCGGCGGGAGATGTCGTGGCGTGTCCATGCTTCGCTCGCGTCACCGGGATTTTCGAACCAGGCGATACGTCCCACCGATGCGGCCGCGTCGACGCCCGGCTCGTCATGGTCGCGCGACGCACCGGAATAGGAACCGGCGAGAATATTGATCCCGGAATAGCCCCCGGTGACCGCGTCCAGATCGCCGTCGCCGTCAAGATCGGCCAGGTGGATGCCAATCACCCAGTCGGGAAGCGTTTCCCCAATCCGATGGAAGCGCCAGGGTTCGGAGAGGCTTTCGGGCTGTTCCAGCCAGCCAAGTCCGGCCCGTGGGCGGTCAAAGGCCGCGCTTTGCTCCAGCACGTTCATTATGAGATCCGTGCGCCCGTCGCCATTCAGGTCTGCCGCTTCCGCCTGGAAGGCATTGGCAAGCCCGGCCCAGTCTGCGGGCGCGGCAAAGGCGGGCATGATTTTAATGGGGTGATGGGCATGGACAAGTGCGCCGCGAGCGTCCGTGCCCCGGTTTTCAACCAACACCAGTTGCTGTCGAACGCGCTTGGCGGCGAGCACATCAAGATCGCCGTCACCGTCAATATCAACGGGCAGCGCGGTATTGGGAATGCCTTCCTGGAACAGGACCTGCTCGCGCCACGAACCGGCCTGCAATGGCGGTCCGGCAAATGTGATCAGGGAGGTCGCGCCATTGTCAGGGTCACCCGCTTCGGGGCGGACAATGTCCGGCGCGCCCTTGTTGGCGGCCGTGAGATCGGGCAGGCCATCCCCGTTGATGTCGGCAATAAAGACGCGCAGCCATGAGCCGCGCCCGCGCGCCACATCCGGGATCAGGTGAGGCCAGTTGGCCGTTCGGGCCGTGTTGCCGGGATTTTCCAGATAGATCAGGTGCGCGTTTTCGCAGGCAGCGACGACGTCGAGCCAGCCATCGCCATTGAGATCGCCGATCGCGACATCCTCCACGGCGCCGGCGAGGCCGCCTTCCGCCAGCGTGGCAAAATCCCAGCGGCCGGGATCACCCGTGCCAAAGGCGATGCGGATTTGATTGGAATCCTCCTGGGCCGAGACGATGTCGATATGGCCGTCGCGGTCGAGATCGCCCATCGCAAGGCCATCGCCGCCACGGATCGGCTCGCCGCCATTCACGTCCTCAGCATCGATGATGTGCTCGATCCACGAGATGTAGCGCCCGTCATCTGTCCTTGCGTCCGAGAGGGTTGCCGCCACTGTGGGCGGGTCAGATGGCAGCGACCCCGGGTCGTTCGAGGCACACGCGGCGAGCGCAAGCGCCAATGCTGACAGGCCGGTTGCTTGCAGAATGCATATCGGATTGCTTTCGATTGCGGGCATTTTGCTCGTCCTCCCTGATGGAAATTTTGGCTCCCGTCCATCGGCGCCTTGTCAATGTCTATGATCGACTTGAACACAAGGCTATCGCACCGACAGGAATGAACAGCAAGCCAAGGCCTGGAGTGTCCGGACGAGTCCACGGTCTTTATGTCTCCTCCTGATAGCGTCGACGCCTTGGCCACCCAGCTCGGTTTAGCTGGTCATTTGACGATGGCCACGACGCGCTCAGGTGTGGCATCGTGCGCATTGGCGTCGGACCCGGCATCCGGCGAAAGCGGTGTCTGTGAGCGCATGACCATCGGTTCG
>CAYXQV010000178.1:0-5521 GCA_964467505.1 uncultured Hyphomonadaceae bacterium
GTGCAGGGT
Source organism: uncultured Hyphomonadaceae bacterium (assembly GCA_964467505.1). GTDB lineage: Bacteria > Pseudomonadota > Alphaproteobacteria > Caulobacterales > Hyphomonadaceae > UBA5336. Next base: position 10 of record CAYXQV010000178.1, read on the forward strand.
CGGTGCGCGGTTGAGCAGCACGGGGTGCTCGCGGATCACCTCGTCCAGGATGTCCCAGACTTCCGGCTTTTCCTTCTCCACCAGCTTCTTGGCGGCCTTCACCGTACCGGCGAGGCCCTTGGCGTCGAGGCGCGCATAGATGAAGGGCTTGAACAGCTCCAGCGCCATCTTCTTGGGCAGGCCGCACTCGTGCAGCTTCAGGTTCGGGCCGACAACGATGACCGAGCGTCCGGAATAGTCCACGCGCTTGCCGAGCAGGTTCTGGCGGAACCGGCCCTGCTTGCCCTTCAGCATGTCCGACAGGGATTTCAGCGGGCGCTTGTTGGTGCCCGTGATGACGCGGCCACGCCGGCCATTGTCAAACAGCGCATCCACCGATTCCTGCAGCATCCGCTTTTCATTGCGGATGATGATGTCAGGCGCGCGCAACTCCATCAGCCGCTTGAGACGGTTGTTGCGGTTGATCACCCGGCGATAGAGATCATTCAGGTCGGATGTCGCGAACCGGCCGCCATCCAGCGGCACCAGCGGCCTCAGATCGGGCGGGATCACCGGCACGATGGTCAGGATCATCCATTCCGGCTTGGCGCCCGAGACCAGGAAGCTCTCGACCACCTTCAGCCGCTTGGACAGCTTCTTGGTCTTCAGCTCGGATGTGGACTCCCTGAGCTCCTCGTGCAGCGTCTCGGCAATCGACTTGAGGTCCATCGATCCAAGCAGTTCGCGGACCGCTTCTGCCCCGATCATCGCCGTGAAACCATCCTCGCCATGCTCGTCCTGAGCGTTCATGAACTCTTCTTCGGTGAGCAACTGGCCCGGTTCCAGCGAGGTCAGCCCGGGCTCGGTGACGATATAGCTCTCGAAATACAACACGCGCTCGACATCCTTGAGCGTCATGTCCAGAAGCGCCGAAATCCGCGAGGGAAGCGATTTCAGGAACCAGATATGGGCGACCGGCGCAGCCAGGTCGATATGACCCATACGCTCGCGGCGCACCTTCGCAAGCGTCACCTCCACACCGCATTTTTCACAGACAATGCCGCGATACTTGATGCGCTTGTACTTGCCGCAAATGCACTCATAGTCCTTGATCGGACCGAAAATTCGCGCACAGAAAAGGCCGTCACGCTCCGGCTTGAACGTGCGGTAATTGATCGTCTCGGGCTTCTTGATCTCGCCGGAAGACCAGGACCGGATCTTTTCCGGGCTGGCAATCGAGATCTTGATGGCCTCAAAAGTCGGGGCCGGGGTGTTCGGATTGAAGATGCTGGATACGTCTTGGCGCATGGGGGTCTTTCCGCTCCTCTGGAGGGTCTTTGGCCGGGACGCCGCTGCAGGCGGCCCGACCGGAAATTCAGCTGACAGGGGCTCTTGCCTGCCTCATCACCGCCTATTGGGCGGCTATTGGTGACACATCACCATCCTTGTCTTCCTCGATAAGTTCCACATTCAGGCCGAGCGAGCGCATCTCCTTGATGAGGACGTTGAAGCTCTCAGGGATACCAGCCTCGAACGTGTCGTCGCCGCGCACAATCGCCTCATAGATCTTGGCCCGCCCCGCAGTGTCATCGGATTTCACCGTCAACATCTCCTGCAGCGTATAGGCTGCGCCATAGGCTTCAAGTGCCCAAACTTCCATTTCGCCGAAACGCTGGCCGCCAAACTGTGCCTTGCCGCCGAGCGGCTGCTGGGTGACGAGCGAGTACGGCCCCGTCGAGCGGGCATGGATCTTCTCGTCAATCAGGTGATGGAGCTTGAGGATGTATTTGTAGCCCACTGTCACCGGACGGGTGAAGGCCTCGCCGGTTTGCCCGTCGAAAAGCGTCACCTGGCCGGAGCCGTCAAGGCCCGCCCTTTCGAGCATTTCCACGATGTCGGGCTCGCGCGCACCATCGAAGACCGGCGTTGCGATCGGCACGCCGCGCGTGACATTGCCGGCAAGCTCGACAATTTCCGTCTCGGTTTCGGGCAGTTCCTGATCCTTCCCATACACCGTTTCCAGCGTCTCGCGCAGGGCTGAGCCGTCATGATTGTGATGCCAGGCTTCGAGTGCGTCCTGGACCATGCGGCCAAGACCTGCCGAGGCCCAGCCCGAATGGGTTTCCAGGATCTGGCCGACATTCATCCTTGACGGCACGCCCAGCGGGTTGAGCACGATATCGACCGGTGTGCCGTCTTCGAGGAATGGCATGTCCTCGCACGGATTGATCTTCGAGATCACACCCTTGTTGCCATGGCGCCCGGCCATCTTGTCACCCGGTTGCAGCTTGCGTTTGACCGCCAGGAAGACCTTGACGACCTTCATCACGCCCGGCGGCAGGTCATCGCCGCGCTGGACCTTCTCGACCTTGTCATTGAAGCGCGCTTCCAGTTCCCGGATCGAACCGTCGAACGCCTCGCGCAGGCCTTCCAGTTCAGCCTGCGCCTTTTCCGATTTCAGGGCGATCTCCCACCAGTCCCTGCGGGCAAGACCCTCAAGCTGGCTCTGGGCGATCTTTCCGGCCTTGATCCCGCGCGGCCCGGCGACCGCCTCCTTGCCGACCAGCAGCTCATGCAGCCGGTTATAGGTATTGCGCTCGAGGATGGACTGCTCGTCCTCCTTGTCTTCCTGCAACTGCTCGATCTGTTCGCGTTCGATCTGCAGGGCGCGCTGGTCCTTGTCGATGCCGTGACGGTTGAACACGCGCACCTCGACCACGGTGCCGGCATCGCCCGGCGGCACGCGGAGCGACGTGTCGCGCACATCCGACGCCTTCTCGCCGAAAATCGCCCTCAGGAGCTTTTCCTCCGGCGTCATCGGACTTTCGCCTTTCGGCGTCACCTTGCCGACCAGGATATCGCCGGCCTGAACCTCTGCGCCAACCGCGACAATGCCAGCTTCATCGAGATTGCGCAGGGCCTCCTCGCCGACATTGGGAATATCACGGGTGATTTCCTCGGGGCCGAGCTTGGTATCGCGCGCGGCAATCTCGAACTCTTCCAGGTGGATCGAGGTGAACACGTCATCTTTGACGATCCGCTCCGAAATCAGGATCGAATCCTCGAAATTGTACCCGTTCCATGGCATGAAGGCGACGAGCACATTGCGGCCAAGCGCAAGCTCGCCGAGATCGGTCGACGGGCCATCGGCGATGATGTCACCGCGGGCCACCTCGTCGCCAACCCTCACGATCGGGCGCTGGTTGATGCAGCTGTTCTGGTTGGAGCGGCGGAATTTCGCGAGACGGTAGATGTCGACACCCGACCTCGCCCCGTCCAGTTCTTCCGTCGCACGCACCACGATGCGGGTGGCATCGACCTGCTCGACCACGCCGGAGCGCCCGGCCACGACCGCAGCACGGCTGTCGCGCGCCACAATCGCTTCCATGCCGGTGCCGACCAGCGGCGCTTCGGACTCGATCAGCGGCACAGCCTGGCGCTGCATGTTCGAGCCCATCAGGGCGCGGTTGGCGTCATCATTTTCCAGGAACGGGATCATCGATGCGGCAACCGAGACAACCTGTTTCGGCGACACGTCCATGTAATCGATATCACCGCGCGCCACGATCGTCGCTTCGCCCTGGATACGGGCATTCACGAACTCATTGGCCAGCTCGTTATCATCGCTAATCGTCGCATTCGCCTGCGCGATCGCGTATTTTGTCTCCTCCATGGCCGAAAGGTAGACCACCTCGTCGGTCAGCCTGCCATTGTCGATCTTGCGGTACGGGCTCTCGATGAAGCCGTATTTGTTGATCCGCGCATGCGTGGCCAGCGAGTTTATCAGGCCGATATTGGGACCTTCGGGCGTTTCGATGGGGCAGATGCGACCATAATGGGTAGGATGCACGTCGCGCACCTCAAAGCCCGCCCGCTCACGGGTAAGACCGCCCGGTCCAAGCGCCGAAAGACGACGCTTGTGGGTGATTTCCGACAGCGGATTGGTCTGGTCCATGAACTGGGACAGCTGCGAGGAGCCGAAGAATTCGCGCACGCTCGCCACCACCGGCTTGGCATTGATCAGGTCGTGCGGCATCACCGTGTCGATATCGACCGAACTCATCCGCTCCCGGATCGCACGCTCCATGCGCACCAGCCCGATGCGATAATTGTTCTCCATGAGCTCGCCGACCGAGCGCACACGGCGATTGCCGAGATTGTCAATGTCATCGACATCGCCGATCCCGTCCTTGAGATTGAGGATGACGCTCATCACGCCGACAATATCTTCCTTGCGCAGGATGCGCACATCATCCTCGGCGGCATCATAATCGCCAAGCGCCATGTTCAGGCGCATATTCATCTTGACCCGCCCGACTGCAGACAGATCGTAGCGCTCCGGATCAAAGAAAAGCTGGTTGAAAAGCGCGCTGGCGGCCTCTTCGGTCGGCGGCTCGCCCGGGCGCATGACGCGGTAGATGTCCGACAGCGCCTCGAAACGGGTCTCGTTCTTGTCGGCGACCAGGGTGTTGCGCAGCCACGGCCCGCTTGTGTTCTCGTCTATGTCGAGGATCTCGATCGACTTGATGGACTGGTCGCGCAACTCCGCCACGATCTCCTCGGTAAGCTCTTCGCCCGCCTCGCCATAGATCTCACCGGTTTGCCTGTTGACGACATCGCGGCCGAGGAACTTGCCCTCCAGCGCGCGCGAGGGAACCAGCAGTTCATCTGTGCCCGCCTCACCGAGCCGGCGCGCCTTGAGCGCCGTGATCTTCTTGCCTTCCGGTGCGATGACCTCGCCGGACGCGGCATCGACCAGGTCATAATCGGGCTTCTGGCCCTTCCACGCATCCGCGCGGAAACCGGTGATCCAGCCTTTCTTGTCGAGGCGATAGACGGACCGTGTATAGAACGCGTCGAGAATCTCGTCAGTGTCATAGCCCAGCGCATACATCAGCGTCGTCGCCGGCAGCTTGCGCTTGCGGTCGATACGGACATTCAGGATGTCCTTGGCGTCAAACTCGAAGTCGAGCCAGGAGCCGCGATAGGGAATGATGCGTGCGGCAAACAGGAGCTTGCCGGAAGAGTGCGTCTTGCCCTTGTCATGGTCGAAGAACACGCCGGGGCTGCGGTGCATCTGCGAGACGATCACCCGCTCGGTCCCATTGACGATGAACGTCCCCTTGTTCGTCATCAGAGGGATGTCGCCAAGATAGACTTCCTGCTCCTTGACTTCCTTGATCGACCTGGCCTCGGTGTCCTCGTCGATATCGAAGACGATCAGTTGCAGGCGGACCTTCAGCGGCGCAGCATAGGTGAGATCGCGCTGCATGCATTCTTCGGTGTCGAATTTGGGTGTCTCGAACTCGTAGGACACATAGCCGAGCTCTGCGCGCTCGGAAAAATCCTTGATCGGGAAAACCGATCTGAAGACCCCTCCGAGGCCGTCATCGGTGCGCTCAGCCTGCGGAACATTCATTTGCAGGAAGTTCTCGTAGGAGGCACGCTGAACCTCGATCAGGTTCGGCATTTCGATGGCTTCGGGAATGCGCCCGAAGGATTTGCGGATACGTTTCTTTTCCGTGAAGGAGAG
>CAYXQV010000179.1:0-5518 GCA_964467505.1 uncultured Hyphomonadaceae bacterium
CATTTGAAAGGGCGAACGGCACGGGCGTGCCGGGAAACCGGACAAGTTCCTCGACTTTGACAGGCCCGTAACGCGGCCGCGCCCCGTCTGCTCCCCTACCCTGCATATAGCCCGAATAATCCGCAGCTTTCATCGCTTCGAGGGTAACCGAGGCGAGGCCGAAAGCCATCGCAGTCGATCGCTCCGCGCCATAGGCCTGCTCGCCATCCAGAAGCTGGCGGTCGGTGATGTAGAGCATCGAGGGAAGGCCAGTCTGCGCGGGAGCGATGGAGACGCTGGCCGGCATGAATGTCGCCGGACCCTTCACTGCAGGCGCATTGGCCGGCGGTGCAACCGGATAGCTGCTCGCACACCCACCAGCCACCAGCAGAATCGCCGCAAGCAATTCGCCTGTCTTCATCCTGCAAGCCGTCGCGACACACCCGGGCGGTGCGACGCGCGCAGGCCGAGAAACCATGTCATGCCGATTGCAAGAGCGAGCGCGGCGGAAAAATAGCATTGCGGGACCCCTCCCATTGCGCGCGGACACACAGGCCCGCTCGCTATCTCAAAAATGCTGGCGGTGATGGCAAGCGCGAAGACCACCAGCCAGGAGAGGAGAAACAGCGCCCGGTGCAGCCATCCTGTCAACATGACCGATATGAATATCAGGAGATAAGCGCCAGCCACGATGTGGCAGGCCGGAGCCGGTCCCAGCTTTGGACATGAACCCGTGCCCGCCAGTTGCGCCCCGCTGAGCTGGGCCGCGGCGACAAGGCCGAAAAGGGAAAGCAGCGCGACAAGCATGCGATGGGTCATCGTGTGACGGCCTTCGTCGTAATCGCAAGAGACAGCGCGAAGACGATGGCATGCGCGGTGTTCATCGCTGTGGGAAGAAAGAGCCAGCCAAGTGACGGGCGGGCGAGGTAGATCAGGAAGATCAGGGCGAGGACAAGGCCGGGACTGAACAGCGCCATCCAGCGCGGAAACTGCGAGCGCCCTGTGAGGATGAACGCGATCCAGAGCCCCGAAAAGCCGAGTATGGCCAGACGCAGGGCATTCACCAGCGGCTCATGGAGGCCGGCCTGGATGCCGACAAGTTCCATTGAAGCCGCACCCGATGACACGGCCTGAACCGCGTGTGCCAGCAGGGCGCGCTGACCGATCCAGACCATCGCGAGCATGAAGGCCCAGGACATGGCGCAGAAGACTGCCAGCCGCAGGGCGGGCGCGCGCGGCATCAGGCGGCCTGTCAGGTACCAGTATCCGGCAAGATACAGCGGCGCAGAACATATGGCGAGCCAGTGCCCCGCCGCCAGCCGGCCCGGCGTCACCTGCCGGAAATAGCCATAGGACGGATCGGCAAAATCGCCATTCGCAACAAGCTGCATCAGTCCTTCGCCAAGGCCTGTCAGCAGGGCGCCGATGAGGCCGGCAACACCGAACCAGAACAGCTGAGGCCGCCCTCCCTGTGCGCGCGCACTCATGGCCGCACCTCTCGCAGGTCGATCACCGAACCGGCCCCCACCTCGTCATGCGTCTCAACACGTCCATCCGTGCGGACAATACGAACGCGACTCTTGCCCGGGCGCGATCCAAGCCCGATGAACAGCGTGGCGGACGGGTCGGATGCGAGCCCCTGTGCGGGCACGACCTGGCGCACAATCGTGGTCTGTCCGGTGGAAATCTCGACCCGCGCACCATAAGCCCGCACCGAGTCATCGAACCGCAAGGTGATGGCGCGCGTGTCCGGGGTCTCGTTGATGAAGGCACGTGCCGGCCCGGTCAGGTTTGCCCAGACAAGATCGGGACGTTGATCGCCGTTGAAGTCGCCCATCAGCGGGGAGATGGCGAAGTGCCGGTTTTCCGCGCCTGTGCGCTTTTCCACGGGGCGAAATTCCTCGCCGGCGTAATTCTGGAGGATCTTCCCCCCATAGCGGTGAATGATCGCCGGCTGGCCGAATTTCGCGTAATTCTGCGCGATGGCAATGTCTTCCCAGCCATCGAGATTGAAGTCTGCGGCGATGACACCCCAGCCAAAGCCGATCCTGGCGACCTCCATGTCCCGGGCAATGTCGGAAAAGCCACCCGCACCATCCCCGGCAAACAGCATATAGTCCGGGTTGAACGGCGCATCGCCCGGCAGGTCGCCGCGCAACATCATTTCGGGAAGCGTATGGCCGACATTCGAGGCATAGAAATCCAGCGCGAGGTCGCCGTTGAAATCGCCCGCTGCCAGGCCCATCGGGTAGGAATTGACTGAAGGATTGTCGATGGCGACCAGCGGCGGGGCGCCATCATTGCGCCAGGTCTCGATCCGCCCGGTATCCTGGGCGACAATCAGGTCGCTGTCGCGGTCATCATCAAAGTCGGCGAAAAGCGCCACAAAGGTGTTGTGCTGGCGGCGCAGGCCCCATTTTTCCGTCTCATCGGCGAAACTGCCATCTCCCTGCCCGGTCAGCAGATAGGAATATCCGCCATAGGGACGGGTGAAGATGGCCTGTCCCTCGACATGTTCATTCCGGACATAGCCCGACAGATAGAGGTCGGTCAGCCCGTCGCGGTCAATGTCCCCCGGCGCAATTGAAAGTATGGTGGTGCGGTCGCCCTCTGGCGGCGTGAAAGCGAGCTCGCCCCCGGCAAGCTGGCCGCCCTGATTGGCATGGATCCACAGCCCCGATTCGCGCGCAAGCAGGAGTTCAGGCCAGCCGTCGAAATCAAGATCGACTGACACCCCGCCCATGGTCGCATCACCGGCCAGCTTCGTGATGTCATGACCGTCGGCGAGATCGACAAAACGGCCGCGTTCATCCTCGAAGCCGAACACGCCGTCCTGCTGGTCGCGTCCACCGCCAAGCACGATTTCATCGCGCCCGTCCTGGTCGATATCGATGACCACGCCGGCCATGAAAGGCAGCGATCCGGCCTTGCCCGACGGGTCGGTTTCATTGGCAAAATCGAGCGCGACCTTTCGGAAGGCAAGCTCGGTTTGCCCCTGCGGCTTCCATTCCAGCTGGAACAGGCGAAAACCGAGCCAGCCGGAACTCAGTATGCCGATGATGATGGTTCCCAGTCCGACCGCGCCGCAGCCGAACCAGAACCATTTGCGGATAAACCCCTTCAGCCCCTCATGCATAAACCTATGCCTTTTCCCGGCTTTCCAGGCCGAACAGCCGGTCAAGTGACCATGCGCCCGGTCCACGTGCCATGATGACAAGGAGTATGGCCGCCCACCAGACATGGCTGCCCCACCAGCTGGCCGCATCCGGGAAGACAAGTCTTTCGATCACGAGGGTCATGACCAGCAGCCCGGCAGCGGCAAAGCGCGAGGTCAGGCCAAAAATCAGCAGGAGCGGCAGGAGGATTTCCATGATCCCGGCCATGTTGGCAAAGCGCTCGACAAACCATTGCATCATCGGCGCATATGTCCCTTCAACCGGGTCGGAACACAGCATGAGCGCGCCGGGACGCGGCTCTTCCGGGCAGAAGAATTCATACAGGAACAGGTCGTACTTGTCCGGGTTGAACTGGAACGGCCCGTTCCACTTGGTCAGTCCCGACATCAGGAACACCCGCGCCACCGCCAGCCGCGCAAGCAGGAGCGCAAGCGGTTCCAGAAAGTCCGCCTTGCGCGTGCTCCAGACATATCCCGTTTTCAGTCTTTCGATAATCGTCATGTCTCAGATCCCCCATGGGATTTGTGGGCGCCAAGAACGCCCGATTGAAAGGTAAATGCTATGATTGCCGAAAGATCGGCGGCGGGATCGCATGCCAGGGCCGCCTCACAGGCCCGACCGAGTGGCTGTCGGGCAGAAAGCGTTGCAAAAAAGGCCGCCCATGCCGGCGAAACTGCCTTGTCCATGACTTCGCCTTGGGGCCGCCAGAACAGGTGCGCGGACGTCGCCTCACGGATAAGGACCTGGCCTTCCGGGGGCTGTCCTGCGGCAAGACCCTTCCACAGGTCGCCGACGTCAAAGGGCGTTTCGACCAGCCGAAAGCTGGCATGTGGCGCGAATTCGGTGCCCATCAGTTCGCCTTCGCCCAGATGCTGAATGTCAGCCGCGCCGAGCGCCGCGCTGTCGCCCGCAAGATGAGCCTCCAGCCAGGCCCGGTCGAGCCGCGCAAGATCGGCAAGCCATGCCATCGCATGCGTGCTCTCGTTTTCAGCAATGAAATCAGGCAAAGCCTCGCCATAACCAACAAGACTGCGCCGGGTGGCCGGATGGCGCTCGACAAAGGCGCGCGCCATGTCGCCGAAAGGCCCCGGCCCCATAAGTGTCTCCACGCGCTGATAATTCGACCTCAGAGCCTCGACACAGGCCAGCGTGCCAGAATTGCGATAGACAAAAGCGCGCTGGCCCGGGGCAACGCCCATCTCCATGAGTGGCGCGAGATCTTCCTGTTTTGCCTGGCGCGCGGCAAAGCCGGACATCAGGCGGATATGGCGCTCAAGCGGCGTCATGAACGAGACTTCTGTGACGCGCGATCTGGCGCTCGGCTTCCTCGCGTTCGGCCATCAGCACCTCGAAGGCCGGCAGGTTGCCGTCACGCTCGACAAGGACCGGACGTGGCCCCCAAAGATCGAGCGCCTCTTCAAGCAGCCGCCAGACAACCGCGTCCACAGGCGCATCATGGCTGTCGATGAGGAACTGACTGCCGAGCAACGGGTCTTCGCTGTGCCCGGCGATATGAATTTCACCCACCAGCTCACGGGGCAGTGCGCGCAGGTATTCATAGGGGTCAATGCCGACATTGAAGCCGCTGATGGCGATATTGTTGAGATCGACCAGCAGACCGCAGCCCGATTTCCGGGCGACCTGTGTCATGAATTCCGGCTCATCGAATTCGCTGGCGATTGTCAGATAATTGGTCGGGTTCTCGACAAGTATCTGCCGCCCGATAGCGTCCTGAAAGGCGCTTACACGGTCTGCGAGATGATCGATCGCCTCGCTGGTGCGCGGCAGGGGCAACAGGTCAGCATGGTAGCGCCCGCCATGCGCGGAGAATGTGGCATGCTCGGACACCTGTTCGGGCTGGTAGCGCCCGATCAGCCGTTTCAGCGCGCCAAGATGATCTGCGTCAAAAGGGTCAAGGCCGCCAAGCGAGGCGCCAACGCCATGAAAGCTGAGCGCGTGATCCTGTCGCACAGCCTCAAGCCAGGCCAGGCGCGGGCCGCCCTCGACCATGTAGTTTTCCGGATGAACTTCGAACCAGAGCCCGCCCGCATCGCTCTCAAGCGCATCACGATAGTGATCAGGCTTGAGACCGATTCCAGCAGCTATTGGGAGTGCAGCAGGGTGCAGCATGGCTCTGGTCCGATTACTGGACAGTCTGATCAGGCGGGGTTGTTGCGATCAAGCTCGTCGGTCGAGGCCGGGCCGTCCGGCGTGACAATGAACTCGCAAGATCCGCGCGGCGCAAATGTCCATGCATTGCCCTGGAAATCGATGGTCGAGGTGCCTTCGCAGCTCGTGCCCTTGCCGGCCTTGCAGTCATTTTCGCCGGCCAGTGCAATACCGTAGCACTTGTCCTTGCGGCC
>CAYXQV010000180.1:0-5481 GCA_964467505.1 uncultured Hyphomonadaceae bacterium
GCACATCATCTGTCGGTGTCAGAACCTTGGTGATCTCGGTGTCGAGGAACGAGAACGCGCCGGAAACCGTCAGCCCGTCGACCGGGATCGGTGCCCAGGTAAAGTCACCCTCAACACCGAAGATTTCTGCATCCGCCGCATTGTCGGAGAAGAACAGATTGGTGATGCTCGGATCGAAGATGGTCGTCTGCAGGTCGGAAATATCGACAAAGAAGGCCGACCCGTTCACGCGCAGCGAGTTCTGGAACAGCTCGGTTTTCCAGCCAAGCTCAAAATTGTCCACATTATCTGTGTCAATTGCGAACGGCACGGTGAAGTCGCCCGGTCCGGCAGCGCCGCCGGGGCGGTTGAGCAGGCCGGGCCGGAAGCCCTGCGAGAAGGTCGCATAGAACAGCATGTCCGGTGTCGGCGTGTACTGCGCGGTGGCCTTGTAGATCACGCCATCGGTGCTGGCCGTGTCGGGGGCGCCTTCCGGGCCGTTACCGCTGAATTGCTGGCTGATATTGGTGCCGAAGACCTGCGCGTCCGTGTCCTGCCCGAGATTGAAGAAGGACGAGTTGGCGCTGCCTTCAAGGTCCACTTCCACGTCATAATAACGCGCGCCGACGATCAGCGAGAACAGGTCTGGCACCACGTCAAAGGTCGCTTCACCGAAGATGCCGAACTGCTCGTCGGTGCGCTTGATGTCATTGCGGAAGATAACACCGGGCGGGAACGGGCCGGGATCGGAAAAGAAGCCCTGTGTCTCATCTCCGACATCGCCTGGTGTTGCGTCACCATTGGTCAGCGGGAAGTTGGGCGCAAAGCCGGTTGAAACGCCGTCGAAACCGATGACCTGCGTGGAGCCGGGATAGTTAAAGTCGTTGCGCTCTTTCAGCTCAAGATCGCTGTAGAATGCGCCTGCCGTGGCCCGAAACCGGTGTTCGGCTGGCGTGTTGAAGCGCAACTCCTGCGTCAGCACTTGCGTTTTCGAAGTCGAACCCACAAACAGGTTGGGCGCCTGACAGGTTCCTGCCGGGCCGCCGTCGCCCGGATACGTCACCGAACCGTCGCAGATATAATAGGGCAGGTACTGGCCGACGAAGAGATAGTCGGAATAGTCAACCGTCTGGTCGGAGTCGCGCTCTGTCCAGGCGCCGGTATAGACCGCTTCCAGCATGCCGAGGCGGCCCTGCAGCGTCCAGGCGGTGTTGTTGAACGAGTCTTCCAGTGAATCGTCGGAGAAACGCTGGATTTCGGTGTCGCCAAGTTCCGGATCGGTGAAGAACACGCCGTCAGTGTCGAGCTGCTGGCGGGTATGGGCCACGTCCAGCATCCAGTCATTGCTGAATTCATACCGGCCACTGATGCGGAACCCGGAATACGTCGTGTCGTTGAAATCCTCTTCGACGAGCGCGGAATTGTTCGCCTCGATGAAGTTGACATTCGACAGGTCAGCTGTGGACTGGAAACCGGCTCGGACGGCGTTCACCGGCACACCGTTGGCACGCACAGTGCCCTCCGGGCGGAAACGCGCGCTTTCCGATGCGTCGCGCGTGCCGGCGACATTGTCGATATAGCCGCCCTGGTTGTCGGTGTAGACGACCCCCCGCAGGGCGAACTTGTCAGTCACCGGCAGGTTGATCATGGCCTCGATATTGTTGCTCATCTCACCGCCTTCGGTGAAGGATGTGCCGCCTTTGACCGAAGCCAGGAACTCGCCCAGCACCGGCTTGTTGGTGATCAGGCGCACCGTGCCGGCCTGCGAGGATGCACCGAACAGCGTACCCTGCGGGCCTGACAGCTTCTCGATGCGCTCAAGGTCGGCAGCATAGACGTCGAGATTGCGGCCTGGCTGTGCGAGCGGCTGTTCGTCGAGATAGAAGGCAACGTTTGGCGCAAGACCGGCCACACCGGCCACGGTCAGGTTGGGCGTGGTGGAGGCGAGACCGCGGATGTAAATCGTCTTCTGTCCCGGACCGCTGCCGCCGGCGCTGACGCCAGGCAGTTGCTGCAGGTAGTCGGTGAAGACCTTTACATCGAGCTCGCCAAGCTCCTGCTCGCCCAGCGCATTCACGGTGACCGGAATGTCCTGCGCCGTCTCGGTCCGCTTGGTTGCTGTCACCGTCACCGTTTGCAGCCGTCGCCGCTGGGGCTCTGCCCGCGCAGCGCCCGTGGCCGGCGCGGCGGTTGCTTCGGTGTCGGCCTGTTGAGCAACCGCGCCTGACGTGCAGAAAGCCGCCGTGATCGCCAAAATGGACGCACCATTCATGAATTTGAACATGGGATTTTTCCTCGGTCTGAAAGGTTGAAGCCGCAAGAGGGCGGCAGGGCGCACGGCACCTTTTCGGCACCATGTGATTCTAAATTCGACTGATGATGCTTATCCAACTCGTTCGACGAATAAAAGGCTGTAGAGCGACCTATTGCAGCACGAACCGCCATGCCTCTGCGCGATTAGTCTATAATATCAATTAATTCAATGCTGTAGGAGCGTTGCTAATTTGTCACGTCTGATTGCTGCCCTGCAAAAAACCATTCGACGATCGATTTTCTATCGGTCTGACGCTTGGTAAGCCCCTTCACGTGGCCTAATTGTCTGCTACCCAAGACAGGAGTCGTGCAGGCACACTGCCTGCCAAGCGTTCCGGAGACATTCATGGATGAGTCGCAGCCACAGTCGGAATACGAGACCGAATACGAGGTTGGGCAGGACAATGTCGAATGGCTCGGTCTTGACCTGCACAACCCGGTCTTTTTCCTCAGCGCTGCACTGGTGCTGGTTTTCGGCGTCGGCACGCTGATCTTTCCGGAAGAAGCCGGAAGCATGCTGCTGATGTCCAAGAGCTGGGTGCTGGAGAATTTCGACTGGTTCTTCGCGCTGGTCGGGCTGCTGGTCGGGATATTCTGTGCGGTGTTGGCGATCTCGCCAATGGGGCGGATACGGCTGGGCGGTGTCGATGCAAAGCCCGAGTTCGGCATTGCCTCATGGCTGGCGATGCTATTTGCCGCCGGCGTGGGCATCGGTTTCATGTTCTATGGCGTGGCTGAACCGCTGTCCTTCTACACAGGCGGGGCGGGCTATGCTGCGGGTACGTCAGACATCCCGTCGACCCCGCTCGGCGTCAGCCCGGAAGATGCCGGGCGGGCCAGTCGGCTGGCATTTTCCGCGACGCTTTTCCATTGGGGCCTGACGCCTTGGTGCATCTATGCCGTGGTCGGACTGGCGCTTGGGTTTTTCGCCTTCAACAAGGGCCTGCCGCTGACCATTCGCTCGGCTTTCTATCCGCTTCTCGGGGATCGCGTATGGGGCTGGCCGGGACATGTGATTGACCTGACAGCGGTCATTTCGACCGTGTTTGGGCTTGCCACGACTATCGGGATCGCCGCGACGCAGGCGACGGCGGGCTTGGCCTATCTTTCCGAGGGAACGGCGCTGGAATTCACCCCAAGCGTCAACTGGCAGATCCTGCTGATCGGCGTGATCACGGCAGTTGCAGTCGTGTCAGTGTTCCGCGGCATGGATGGCGGCGTAAAATTGCTGAGCAATATCAATATGGGCGTCGCAGCTGCGCTGTGTGTGTTCGTCATCATACTCGGCCCGACACTTGCCATCATGACCGGCTGGGCGACCCACCTGTTTGATTATTTCCGCTTCTTTCCCGAGCTTTCCAACTGGGTGGGGCGAACCGACACCGGTTGGTTCCATGGCTGGACGATCTTCTACTGGGCCTGGTGGATTTCCTGGTCGCCCTTTGTGGGCATGTTCATCGCGCGCATTTCAAAGGGACGCACGGTGCGCCAGTATCTCGGCGTTGTCGTGCTCGCCCCGGTGATCATCGCGCTGGTCTGGTTTACCGCTTTCGGGGAGACAGCGATCGCGCAATACGTCTCCGGTACGGGCGAATTGTCGGGCGGGCTGGCCAGCACGGAGCTGGGCCTGTTCCACATGCTCGACAGCCTGCCGCTGGCAGCGCTGACCTCGACAGCTGCGATCATGCTGCTGGTGGTGTTCATCGTCACATCGGCCGATTCCGGCGCGCTGGTGATTGACAGCATCACATCGGGTGGCAAGACGACCTCGCCGGTGGCCCAGAGGGTCTTCTGGGCGGCGATGCTGGGCCTGACCGCCAGCGCCCTGCTTTATAATGGCGGCAAGGATGTGCTCACCTCGATCCAGGCCGGCACGATCACGGCGGCCTTGCCGTTTACCGCGATCCTCCTGGTGTGTTGTCTCAGCCTGTTCCTGGGCATGCGCGACGAGCTTGGCGTGATGAGGGCCAGTGAAATCGCCGAACAGGAAAAGGCCGACGCAGAGGCAGACGCTGCCGCTGCGCAATAGGCCGGCGAGCCTCGTTTCAGGCCGATTGCGCCGTTTCAAGACGTGCGCGCAGGGCCTCGATTTCGCGGCGGACAGCAGGTTCCGGGAAGGCCGCTTCACCGGGCGTTTCATGTCCGACTGCGAGCTGGCCATTCTCCAGCTTGCGCACCTTTTCCAGCGTCAGTTCAATGAGCTGGCGGTTATAGGCGACAAGGTCGGCGATCAGCGCGAACATCGCCGACAGGGTGCCCATCAGGAACAATACGCCGCCCAGGATCAGTGACTGAACCATGCCCGATCCGTCACCAAGCGCGTAATGGACCAGGAAGCGCGCCACCGGCAAGAGGCCAAGCCCCATCAGCACAAAACCCACCCAGAGGAAGATCCGGAGCGGTTCGTACATGGCATAGACGCGCAGCATGGTCTGGCCCGAGCGCATCAGGAATTGCGGGATCGAGCGGAACAGGCGCGAGGGCCGCGTGACCGCATTGGTGCGCACCGGCACCGACACGATGGTCAGGTTCTTCTTGCCGGCCTGGATCAGCGTTTCGGTGGTGTAGGAAAAGCTGGAGCGCACCGTCAGGCTGCGGGCGGCCTGCGCGGAAAAGGCGCGAAACCCGCTGACCGCGTCGGCGACGTCGGTGCCCGACATGCGCCGGACAAAGCCGCTGCCCAGGCGCTGCAGCTGCTTCTTGAGCGGCGAGAAATGCGCGATCTGCCCGGTGCGGCGGTCGCCCACGGCCATGTCAGCGCGCCCTGCCAGGATCGGCTCGACGAGGCGTTTGATGTCCTCGCCGCAATACTGGTTGTCACCATCGGTGTTGACGATGATGTCGGCGCCGCGCGCAAGGCAGGCCTCCAGGCCGCGCTGGAAGCTGTAGGCCAGTCCCTTGTTTGCAGTGTTGCGGATGACATGCTCGGCGCCATGGGCGCGCGCCACCTCGCTTGTGTCATCCATCGAGCCATCATCGATGATCAGGATCTCGACACTGTCGATGCCGGGGATCTGGCGCGGAATGTCCGCCAGCGTTTCGGGAAGCGTCTCAGCCTCATTGAGGCAGGGAATTTGAACGATCAGCCTGGTCATGGGCGTGCCGACGACCTCCACTCTACTCTTCAACAGACCAGAGTATCGACCAAAGAATCGAACATAATATTAACCGTAACAGGGCTTTATGCGG
>CAYXQV010000181.1:0-2107 GCA_964467505.1 uncultured Hyphomonadaceae bacterium
TGCGAGAGCGGAATTCGGGAGACAGTGATGATGAATTGCGCAAAGATTGCGTTGATGACGGGCTTTCTGGTATTTGCCGGGACGGCCAGCGGGCAGACGCTGGAGGAGGCGCTGCGCCTTGCGGAAATCAACAATCCGGGTCTGGAAAGCGGGCGCACTGATACCGACCTCGCCAGGGAGGGGCTGGAGGCGGCGCGCGCGGCAGGGCGCACAACGGTCAGCCTGACGGCCCAGGGCGGTTATGAGTCGATTGGTTCCAACCGCACCCTTTCATTCAATAACGGTGACCGGCCAACTGCCAGCCTTCAGGTCGAAGCAGCAAAGCCAGTCTATACCGGCGGGCGGATTGCAGCGGGTATCCGCTCTGCCGAGGCGGGAATCGATGCTGCAGGCGCGTCCTATGAGCAGCTTCGCCAGTCGGTCTGGCTGGAGACGATCGCTGCCTACATGAATGTTGCCGCGGACCGGGAAACCGTCCTTATCCGCGAGAACAATGTCGAACTCCTTGATGAGCAAGTGCGCGCCGCGCGTGACCGATTCGAAGTGGGTGTCGTTACGCGAACGGATGTGGCGCTTGCCGAAGCACGCCTGGAGGGTGCCGTGGCCGGCGTGGCGGCAGCCGAGGCGCAGCTTGAGGCCAGTATCGCGCAATACACGGCGATCACGGGTCAGGCGCCGGGCAGGCTCGCGCCGGCTCCGCCCCTGCCGCAGCTGCCCGCGACACTTGAGACTGCGGTCATCACGGCCCTTGAAACCAATCCTGGCTTGCAGGCCGGGCGCGAGCGGGTGCGCCAGGCCCGCGAACGTGTGACTGCCGCGCGCGCGGCCGGACGCCCACAGCTGGAGATTGTCGGGCAGGCCAGCGGTCAGCAGGACTTTTCCGACGACATAAACGACACTACAGTGGCAGCATTGGTGCGCGGCACTGTGCCGCTCTGGCGGGGCGGCCAGGTGGCGAGCGAGGTGCGCAGCGCACGCCTGCAGGAAGATCAGGCCCGGCTGGAAGTGCAGCGTCTTGAGCGACAGGTGCGCGCCGGCATTGCGACGACCTGGTACCGTTTTATCGCAGCTGAGCGGGCAATCGCCGCCTCGCAGCGCCAGGTCGAGGCCGCAGAGATCGCTTTCGATGGCGCCACACAGGAACTGGCTATCGGCACGCGCACAACCCTCGATGTTCTGGACAGCGAGCAGAACCTGCTCGAAGCACGTCTTTCGCTGGTCTCGGCAGAACGCGATGCGCAGATCGCGGCCCACCAGTTGTTGCAGGTCATGGGTGATCTCACAGCGCAGCGACTTGGCCTTGAGCGCCTCTGACCAGGGAATTTCGCCCCGACGAATTCAAGGCCTTGTTAACCGTCATCGGTTAGCTGCTACAATCAAAGGGTAGAGAATCACGCCGCACGAGGATCGCCATGGCCGAGCAGGCACACAAAGAACCGACGATGGAGGAAATCCTCGCATCGATCCGCAAGATTATTTCCGAGGATGATCATGCGCCGGCGAGCGAGCATGGTCAGCCTGCCGCGCCGACACTGCGCCCTGAAGATATCGCTGACGATGAGCAGTCTGACAAGTTCGGGGCTGATGAGCTGACATTTGATGGCAATGAGCCGGTCGAGACCGGCCCGGACTCCGATATTTTCGATGAGATCCGCAAGTCGCCCCCTGTTGATGACACGCCAGACCCGTTCGACACGGATGACCTGGGCGAATTCGGTGCCGACACGGGTGTCGAGGATGAGCAGGAACCTACGCCACAACCGACTTTCATTGACCGGTTCGCGGGCAGTGAGGACCAAGACGCCGCTTCGGGCAATGTCCTGCAGATTGAAGAACCGTCCGAGGCAGGCCTGCCGGACGATGGCGAGGTGGAACCATTCCACGGGGGCGGCAAATCGCTTGCTCCAGAGCAGGAGAAAACAGTCATGGACCATGGTTTTGCGACACGCGATGCACTGACCGAGGAGGCCACGGCCGATGCGGCAGCGGGTGCATTGTCCCGTCTCGTTTCGCGCATGGAAGTCGGTTCTGAAAACACGCTTGAAGGGCTGGTTCGCGAAATGATCAAGCCGATGATCAAGGTCTGGCTCGACGAGAACCTCCAGCG
>CAYXQV010000181.1:2207-5439 GCA_964467505.1 uncultured Hyphomonadaceae bacterium
GGGCGGCATGCATGAACCGGTTGACTGCCGGGACAACCCGGCCTGTATGTGACAGTCCATCGGTCTGTCTGTATCGGGGGCCAATGCGATGACCAGCAACACAGATCATCACGATCCCGATCCGCTGCTTGCAAAGGCGCTTGAGGGATTGCCCGGCGACCTTGCCGGTTTCGCTCGCGTTTATGAAAGCCGCATCCGGCCAGAGCTTCGCAAGCGTGAGGCTGAACGCATCAGGGCTGTGGGCAACGCCCGCAAGGCAAGCTGGGGCGGCGGCGCCATCAGCCTCGCCGGCGGACTTGGCGGTCTTTTCGCGCTTGGCAGTCCCTTTCTTGCCTTTGCCGGAGTGCTCGTGGGCTTTGGTGTGATCGCCATTGGCCGAAGCCCGCTGGGCCGGCTGGAAGCGCAGGCCAAGGGGCTGCTGGTGCGCCCGGTCGCTGAAACACTTGGCCTTGAATATGCCGACGAACCCATTGGGAAGGCCGACCTGACCGACTATTCAAGGCTCGGACTAGTGCCGACATATGACCGGTCACGCTTCGAGGACCGGCTGGCGGGTGAGCGCAATGGTGTCGATTTCGAATTTTTCGAAGCCGAGTTGAAACGCCGGAAAACCGAGACCCGGAACGGGCGCACATCGACGCGCTATGTGAAGGTGTTTGCCGGTCAGTGCCTGCGCTTCGATTTCCACAAGGCCTTTCATGGCGAAACGCTGGTGACGCGCGATGCCGGTTTCTTCAACCGCTTTTCCGGCAAGGCAGGCATGCAGCGTGCGATGCTTGAAGACCCCGCCTTCGAAAAGGCCTTCGAGGTCTTCACGTCTGATCAGGTCGAAGCGCGGTTCCTGCTCACCCCCGACATGATGGAAAGGCTGATGGAGCTTGAGCGGGTCTTTCATGGCAAGGGTCTGCGATGTGCCTTTTCAGGCGAGCAGATGCTTGTCGTTGTCGAGGGCGATAACCTTTTTCAGCCCGGCAGCCTGTTCACCCCGCTGGAGGATCCCGCCCGCCTGCGCCGTATCCTTGACGACTTTTCCATCATGTTCAGGCTGATTGATACGGCTGCGGCAGGACGCCGTCGCGCGCCGGCCGCCCGTCCCTGATGATGTCTGGGACAATCGACCGTGACGCCATCCCTGGCCGTTCCCTTTGCAATTCTCCCGCATCCTGATGCTGAGCCGGGCGCACCTGCAGTGTTCAGGAACACTTCACCTGGGAAATGCCATCAAGTAACGGTTTTCATGTCATGAGACTGCCAGATTGTTCGGAGATACTGCGCTGATGAAACAAGCACTGCTTACCCTTGGACTTGCAACAATCTGTGTTGCATCACCTGCGGCCGCGCTGAGCCAGGGCGATATCCGGGCCTGCAATTCGCTCGCCGCCCGGGCCGCCGAAGGCCAGACGGAAATTGCCGCGCTGCAGGCCACGCGCGATGAACTCGCCCAGGAGGCCGAAATCGCCGGCTCCCATTGGGAAGATGTGGAAGTTCACCGCAATGTCAGCGCCCGCCATGGCGCTGCGGCTGACGCGGCCAGGGCAGAATGGATGGCGGCGAGACAGGCCGTTCACGACGCTGAAGCCGCGCTGCAGGCGCGCGTGTCTGCAGTCAACGAGCTCAGCGCCCGGTTCAATGCACGGTGCGCCTCACAATGAGTGCCGGCTGGAACGTGGTTTGAAACCTGTCCTCTCCAATCGCGTTCAGTTGGCAAGCTTCAGCCATTCACGCGCTGCTTTTTGTGCGGCACGAATTTCATCACTGCTCATCTGCTCGGCCATTTCCCGGCGCATTTCGCGGGCTTCCTCAACGCCCCTGAGCGCGGCAAGGTTGAACCATTTGTGGGCTTCGACAAGGTCGGCCTCGACCGCATCGCCAAGCGAATAGGCAAGGCCCGCCTTGTAGAGTGCATCGCCTTCCGAATCCGGCGTCAGGCCGGCACACGGGGTCTCCAGTTCGTATTCCGAAAAAGCCATCGCCTTCACTTCCTTTCACCCGGCACCCGCTGCTTTGGCCGGTGCCATCACCCATCGCCTCGTCGTGCGATGGGGGTAGTTTGGCGCCAAGGCTTTGCATTAAGGTTAAGCGCGATCTTGCTGAAACTTCAGAGAGTTAACAGATTTTCCAGCCCGCTTAACTGTCCTTTCCAGGGTCTTGCGCGCAGGTCCGATGCACTGGTTTTTTTTCCGAAAGGCGCGCTTGCATGACCGCGCCGCAGGTTCCAGAACCCAAGTGATCGACCCGCGGAGTTCGCGGCGGGCGCGGTGGCCAGAGATGCAAGGACGACAAGGGCAATGACACGCCAATATTTCGAACCGGTTTCCTTCCCCGACTGGCATGAGGACTCTGGCGCATTTGCCCAGGCCCTGGGGCGCAGCTTCCGGGAAACCGGTTTTGCGGTCGTGCAGGACCATCCCGTCAGCGAGACCGTCATCGCGGCAGCGCGTGATGCCTCCAGGGCCTTTTTCGCGCTGCCTGAATTGGTCAAGCAGGGCTATGACGACACCGCAGGCGGCGGGCAGCGTGGCTATACGCCCTTCGGCCAAGAGAATGCCAGGGGACATGCGGCCAGCGACCTGAAGGAATTCTGGCATCTTGGCCGGCCGGCACCCGCCGGCTCACCGCTGCAAGGGGTGATGCGCCAGACACCATCGGTGCGCGAGGTGGCAGGTTTCGACACCGCGACGCGGGCGCTGTTCGATGCGCTGGAGCAAATGGGAATCATGCTCCTGCGAGCTGTTGCGCGCCATCTCCAGCTTGATGACGACTGGTTTGACGAGAAAGTCACGCACGGCAATTCGATCCTGCGCCTGTTGCATTATCCCCCCCAGAGCGATCCGCCACCGGAAGGGTCTGTGCGCGCCGGGGCCCATGAGGATATCAATGTCATCACGCTGCTTCTGGGCGCTGAGGAGGCCGGGCTGCAGGTTCGCCACCGTTCCGGCGAATGGCTCGATATAAGCCCGCCATCCGGCGCGCTTGTCGTCAATGTCGGTGACATGCTGGCGCGCCTGACCGGGGGCGTGTTGCCATCAACGACCCATCGCGTGCTCAATCCGACGCCGGCGCGTGCCCGGTTTCCGCGCTATTCGATGCCGTTTTTCCTGCATTTCGCGCCCGATGTGCGGATCGAGACATTGCCGGGTTGCCTGGCCGAAGGCGGAGCCGACGCTCCGGCGATCACGGCACATGACTATCTGATGGAGAGGCTGCGAGAGATCGGCCTGGTACGCGCCTG
>CAYXQV010000182.1:0-5413 GCA_964467505.1 uncultured Hyphomonadaceae bacterium
CGGCCTATCACACGAATATGGTTGGTGGATTTCGCTTCGCTCTATCCACCCTACGGACCGCGCCTTATTCGCCGAACTGCATGCCTTTCCAGCGCTCCACGTCATATTCCAGGCCGGTGGCGCGTTTGTGGTGGTGCCAGGATGAATAGGGCCAGTCATCCTGCTTTGCAGCATGGCCATGCTTGACCGGGTTCCAGTGGATATAATCGGTGTAGGCCGCCAGTTCGGCCTCATTGCGGATCTGGTGTTCCCAGAAGCGGCGCTGCCACACGCCCCGCTCGCCCGCGCGACGGCCCGGCGGCGCTGGCACGGCGCGCGAAAAGCCGGCCTTGATCAGCCGCCAGCGTGTGGAGAAATCGCTGTCGCCGTCGGGCAATTGCCAGACCGCGTGCAAATGCTCCGGCAGGATCACAATGGCGAGGGTTTCGAACGGGTGGCGGGCCTGCACATCGCGGTAAACGGCGCGCAGCATGTCGATATGGTCAGTCAGAAGGCGCTGGCGACGGTCCTGCAAGTTGACGGTGAAGAAATACGCCCCGCCGGGAACATAGCGCCGTCTGTATGTGGACATGCATGAAGCGTAGTGCCCAATTCGTAGGGTGGAAAGAGGGCGCAGCCCGAAATCCACCTTTTTGCCTATCACACGAATATGGTTGGTGGATTTCGCTTCGCTCTATCCACCCTACGACCCTGCCCTTAGTTCAGGTCCCAGTCGCGTGCCAGGATGTCGGCCAGGCGCTCGGTGCGGTTGCGCACGATTTCCGGTGTCCAGGCTTCCATGTGGCGCAGGTCGCGGGTCAGGGCGAAATGCGCCCCGCCTGCGCCGTTGAAATAGACCTTCTTCTTGTCGCGATAATCAAGCCGGTCGGCGAGCTGGTTTTCCTCGTGCGGCAGCAGGATGAAATTGCCGAGCGTGTCGCACAGCTCACGGCGTTTGTGGCCATCGGGCCAGACCGTGTACCAGAAGCTCTCAGGCTCGGGATTGCGCGGCAGGACATGTTCCACCGTCGCATCGGCTTCGGGCGGCAGGGTTTCGCCGCCCTCGAGCGCGGCATTCATCCGCAGGGCCATCGCCCGTCTCTGACCAAAAGTGGCAAACCGCCCCAGCAGGCGTTCGCGGATCTTGCGCGCTTCGTCCTTCGACAGCGACAGCGGCGAACTCGCCCGGAACAGGGCGTCGGGCGTGTCAAGCGCATCGATGACCCTGCGATAGCGCTTGTCGCGCTGGTCCTTCTTGGGAACGATCAGCTGCATCGCATAGGAAAGCCGCTCCAGCAGCCGGAAGAAGTCGGGCGCGATGTCGTCGCGCTTGCGATGTTCGACGAGAAACTTCAGCGCCGGCGCCCGCCAGCTTTGATGGTCGAGCGCGCGCATGCGGTTGACATAATTGCCGACACTGGCAGATGCCGCGCCGAGATTGACATGGCCAAGCGTGATTTCGCTATAGGCGGTGACATAGCGCGGCAGGTGGTCATCGAGGAATTCGCGCGGGGAAATCTTCGGCAGGATCACCTTGCGATAGCCGGCGATCAGGTCCCCCTTGCCTGAACGGTCCAGCAATGTGCGGATCTGGCGAAGCAGGTCGTCGAAAGGCGCACCGCCGATCATGGCTTCATGCTCAACCCAGCGCGCGGCATAATGGTCGGCATCGCGCACGTCGAAGCGGGCCCGCTCGAACAGTTCCGTTTTCACGATGTCATGGGCATGGGGTTCCTTGCCGCGCGTGTTGAGCACCCGGAATACGCGGTAGCCCATGTCGCGGTCCTCGACCCGAACCATGTCGATGGCGCAGCGATTGATCGTGATATCGGCCAGTGCCCTGCGCTCACTTGCCGACATGCGCTCGATCTCGCGGGCAAAGCCTGCCGCGACTTCGGTCAGCCGGCGCTGGCTGTGACTGTCATAGGGGCCTTCGGCGGTCCTGACGGCCTGGCCACGGGTCTGGATTGTGGCGCGGAAGAAGGCGCTGTCGAGATGGTTCAGCGTCAGGCACCAGCCGGCCGGCTCGCCGCGCTCGGGATCGGGCGGCGAGGCTATCATGTTGTGCAGCGCATCGCCGGGTGCGGGGTTGGTCTCGAAGTCGCGCAGGACACTGAGCAGGATTGTGAGCGTTGTCAGGCGCTGCTGGCCATCGACGATTTCCAGCGTGCCATTGGCCCGGTTTTCGACGATGACAATCGCGCCGATGAAGTGCACCGAACCGGCCTGCGAGGATTCCAACAGGTCATTGAGCAGGGCCATCGCCTCGCGTTCGCCCCAGGAATAACTGCGCTGGTAGGCAGGCATGCACAAACGTGTGCCAGGTGCAAAAAGCCCGGTGAGCGATACAATACGCGACCTGATACTGAAATCCATTGCGTCCTCCAACACCACAGGACTAGCCCCTGGCTGAAAACGTCTCAATAATGTTACAGCTGCTTCAGCATCGAATATTGCGGGAGTGTGACAAGAGGAACACGCCACATGCGATGGATCACATGGATTTCGAACGGGGATATCCGCTCCGGGCTTCTGGATGGAGAGGAAATCATTGATCTCGGCCACCGGCCGGTGATCGACTGGCTGGCGAGCGGGCAAACCCCGGAACTGACGCAGCGCGCACGCGTGCCACTTGGCGATGTGCGTCTGCTGGCACCTGTGCCGCGGCCCGGAAAGATACTCGGCATCGGGCTGAATTATGCCGCCCACGCAGCCGAAAGCACGAGCTTTGCCGGGCAGGCCGGCGACACGGTGCAGAAATGGTTCAACAAGCAGGTCACGGCGGCGAACGGGCCGTTCGATCCGGTCGAATTGCCAGCGGTTTCCCGGCAGCTCGACTATGAGGCAGAGCTGGTGGTGGTGATCGGGCGAACCGGGCGCCATGTCCCGGCCGAGCGGGCACTGGAAATCATTGCCGGCGTCGCCTGTGGAAGCGACTATTCCGTGCGTGACTGGCAGAAGGCGAGCGCGACCATGATCATGGGAAAGGGCTTCGACACGCATGCGCCCTTCGGCCCGGCGATCGTGACACTGGACGAACTGCCCGCTCTTGAAACCCTTGCCATTCGCGGCTTCGTCAATGGCGAGCTGCGCCAGGAGGGTGTCGCCGGCCAGATGATCCATTCCATTGGCCAGCAGATCGCGCACCTGACGGCCGCCTTCACGCTTGAGCCCGGCGATGTCATCTTTACAGGGACGCCAGCCGGCGTTGGTGCCGGGTTCAAGCCGCCACGCTATCTGCGCGCCGGGGACCGGTTCCGGGTCGAGATTGACGGTGTCGGGGCAATCGAGAACGAGATCGTCGCCGAAAAACTGCAGACACGGATCGGAGACTGATCAGCGTGCGCACCAGCAGGCGGGGACATCCAGGCCATGGGGCACTGCTGCTGGTGGCGCTTGTGCTGGCAGCGTGCGGTGCCAGCGCGCCGGCGGAGCCGGCCAGGCAGGGGCAGGGTGCGTCCGCCGGGACCCGCGATGTGCAACCCGGCGACTTCAGCCTGCGCGGCTGTGCGGGCGCCGTGGAGGGGCCGGCCTGCGCCATTGTCCATGCCGGGGGCAAGACGCTGGTCTTTGGCGCGCCGGAAGGCGTCGCTGGCGCACTCGAAACAGTTGGCATTGCGAGCCCGGACGCGGTCTTCCTGTTCAGCCTGCGCGGTGAGGACCTTGAAGGCCTGATGCGCCTTCGCAACCAGACCTGGCATGCCGGAAGGCGCGCGCCCCTTGGGCTGGTTGGTCCTGAAGGCACCGAGGCGCTGGCCGCTGCGCTCGACGGGGCGCTTGCCCGCAGCGATGCGGTCCGCTGGATGCAGGCACCGCCGCCCGGCGGTTTTGATGTCGCACCGCTGCTGGCGCGCGAGGTGCCGCCGGGCCAGTCGGCGACGGTTTTCGACACGGGCGACCTGAAGGTGAGCGCGCGACCGGCCGGTGCGGGCGATCTCGCCTTCCTGGTGGACTATGACCTGATGACGTTGCGCCTTGCCACATGCCGGGCACCGCAAGGCCAATTGGCAGCCGCGGCGGATCGCCGCGTCGGCTGCGACGGCGGGCCGGATGATTTCACATGGCCTCTGTCAGCGCAGGCGATCACGCTCAATCACGACTGATTCGCCGAAGATCTGCAGGCAGACTTGGAATTTTTGACCAAACACGTGTACTTTCGGTAAATCATTAATCTCCTGGCCCTATCGATCAGGGCGCGGAGTTTATGGCGAAGAAGGCTGGGCATGAAATTCGTCTTGTATATCCTGTATCTGGCGCTCGGCGCCGGGGCCGGCTGGGCGGGCTGGCAATATGCCGGTCTCGACTGGCAGGTCGCAGCCGCTGGCGGCGCCATTCTCGGGCTCGTCATTGGGCAGGCGCATCTTTTCCTGTCCAGCGCCACCAGTCCCGAGACCGAGGCACGCCTTGATGACATTTCCCAGGCGCAGGCCAATACCAGTCGGCGCGTGGATGTGGTCGAGGCGCGCACCGATGCGGTCGAAACCACGCTCAAGCATGAGCTGACCGAACGGCGCGATGCGCTTGTCTCCGAGATGAAGCAGCTCGAAGCCCTGATCGACCGTCTTTCGCGCAGTTTCGAAGCCCGGCTCGCAAACGGTGAGGCCGTTCCCGAGCGCGGCGACGATTTTGCCCTGCGAGATGTCAAATCCTCGCTCGAAGCCGCTCGTGTCGACCTGCATCTCCAGCCTGTTGTCTCGCTGCCCCAGCGGCGGGTAGCATTCTATGAGGGGCTGACACGTCTGCGGCGTTCGGACGGCTCTCTGATCCTTCCGGGCGAGTTTCTTGATGCGGCCCGGCGCGGCCACCTGTTGGGCATGATCGACACGCTGACGCTTTTCCGCTGTGTGCAGATCGTCCGGCGCCTCGCCGAGCGCGACCGCCGTGTCGGTGTGTTCTGCAACATTTCCGACGCATCGCTGGAGGATACGCAGTTCTTTCCCAGGTTTCTCGAATTCGCGTCAGAGCATGACGACCTGTCGGGCGCGGTGATCTTCGAGATGCGCGCGGACCGTTTCGAGACCCGCTCGCGGGAGATGCGCGAGAACATGGACAAGCTTGCCGCGATGGGCTTTCGCTTCTCGCTCGATCATGCCGAGGATCTCGCGCTTGACCTGCCGCGGCTGCAGGATGCCGGTGTGCGTTTCGTCAAGGTCGGCGCGCAGGACCTGCTGCGCCAGCTGCGCGATCCGGAGGGCACACGCCCGGAAAGCTCGGTCATGGCACGTATCGCAGGGGAAGATGTCTCGGCTGTCTTTTCGCGTTATGGAGTCACGCTGATCGCCGAGAAGATCGAGGACGAGGCCGCGGTCATCGAGGTCCTGGAATATGACATCCCATACGGTCAGGGGCACGTCTTCGGCTCGCCGCGCCCAATCAAGGCGTCACTGATGGAAGAGACCGCGCCGACACCGGATTTCCGCCGCCGTATTGGCGC
>CAYXQV010000183.1:0-3338 GCA_964467505.1 uncultured Hyphomonadaceae bacterium
CCAGCTTGACCGGATTGATCTCGACATCCTCATAGCGCTCACGGTCGATATCGCCCGGCACAGGTTGGGGGGCCTGCTGGGGCGGTGACATACCGGCCATCATGGGCGCACCGGCCATCCGCTGGGATTTCTCCATCGCGAGCGATGGTGATGGAGGCGGCGGAGGCGGCGGAGGAGGCGGGGGAGACGGCGCAGTGGCTTCTTCCACCGGCGCGGGCTCTCCCTCATAGACCTCGTCAACGCTTTCGCAGGCCGCAAGCACGAGCATGCTCGCCGCGCCGGCCAGCAGAATTCTGTAAGGTATCTTCATGGCTGTCCCCTCCTGTCGGACATCTGTGATGATGGAACCAATTGAAACTGTCCAATCTGTCATCTTTGCGGCACGCTGCCGGCAATCAGCCGGCATGACGCGGCAAATCCCTGGCGCTGGCGTTTATCGCAACCCTCTGATCTGCGCTTCGTACCAGGATTCGAGATCCTGCTGCAGCATGTCGAGGGGGCGTGGGCCGGCAGACAACACGGTGTGGTGAAAGGCTGCCGGGTCGAAATCGTCGCCGAGAACGCCTTCGGCTCTTTCGCGCAGGCGCACAATGAACTGACGCCCGGCCATGGCGCTGGTGGCCTGTCCCGGCCAGACGATCATGCGATCAACCTCGCCGGCCATCTGGCGCGGGTCGAGCCCGGTCGTCTCCACGAGATAATCAACGGTTTCCTGGCGCTCCCAGCGCATCGTGTGCAGGCCTGTGTCTGCGACGAGCCGGGCCGCGTGCAGCAACTGCGACTGGAGGTAACCGATACGCGCGAGCCGGTCGCCCTCATACAGCCCCGCATCATCGGCGAGCGTTTCGGCATATGTGGCCCAGCCCTCGACATAGCCTGCCGGCCAGGACAAACGGCGCAGGCCTTGCCGGTCGCTTGCTGCAAGCGCGAACCCGGTCTGGGTATGGTGCCCCGGCACGGTGTGGTGATGAATGAAGGCCGGCAGGGCAAAGCGGGGCCAGAGCGACAGGTCGCCGGCGGAGACATAAAGCGTGCCCGGCCGGGTGGCGTCGGCTGTGGCTGGACGATAGGTGGCGCCAGCAAGCACGTCTTCCAGCACATCGGGAAGGGTCGTGATCGCGAGCGGCGTTTCGGCCATCCTTGCAATTGCGCCCCCGATGCCTCGCGCGGCATCTTGTGACAGCCGATCAAGCTCGGCAAGGAAGGCGCGGCGCCCGTCTGCGTCATCTGCAAATTGCTGGTCCGCACGTGCGCTGAGCGCGGTGAGCCGCTGGCCGACAGGGCCCTCGCTGAGCCCTTCCTCGCGCAGCGCCGTGTCCAGTTGGCCTGACAGATCCCCGACAAGGGCCAGGCCCTCGCGGTGGTGGTCCTGCGCACTCACGCCAGGCCGGGTGTAGAAGGCCAGCAGCGCATCATAATAAGCCTCGCCCTCCGGCAGGGCCCAGACGCCGGCAACATTGCTGGCCCCGGCGCGCAGGCTGTCGCACGCCTCGGCAAGGCGCTGGTAGGCCGGCAGGGTGCGTGAGCGCAGGATCTGAATGGCCATGTCGCGCAACTCGCGCAGGTCGTCGGCGCCAAGATCGCCCGCCCCCGTCAGCAGGTCCTCGAAACTGATCACCAGCGGATGGGTCTCGGCCGGCGGCGCGCCGAGCGCGGTGATCCTTGCCGATGTCGTCTCCAGTATGAAATCTGGCGGCACGATTGCGGTCCTCGCATCGGCCTCCAGGCGCCGGCGTTCATCGTCAAGCGTATCGGCCAGTTGCGACAGCCTGCGCAGATAGGCAATGGCCTGGCGGCGATTGGCGACCGGCTGGCGGGTGATCAGAAGCTCGGGAACCTCGCGCCAGCCCCCGCTCAGCTGGTCGATGACATAGGGCCGGGCGCGGCTGTGGGAGACGCGCCCGTGGCCGAAGCCCGACAGCAGCGCCATCTGGCGGTAGGTATCAATGATCGCGGCCTGGTCGCGTCGCAGCGGGTTTCCAGCCGCAGCGAGCGGCATCGCTTCGAGTTCGCGCAGGTTTTCGATTCGCCTGAGGCGTGTGCGCTCGAACCCGGCCTGCGAGCGATCATCAAGACGCCCGAGCGTGGCGGGCATGTCGACCCCGACCCGGGTGGCAAGCTCCGGGCGCGATGTGAACTCCTGGCGGGCCAGTCGGTCAAAGACCGCGTTTGCCTGTCGGGCGCGTGCGCGCAAGTCGCGCGGTTCGCCCAGGTCGGCGCTGCAGCCTGGCGGGAGGAGAAGCGCAAGGGAGCCAAGAGTGGCGGCGGCAAGACAATCGCGTCTGTGGATCATGGCGGGTGACTGTTCCGGAGCTGGCTGGCGCAGTTGAAATGCTATTGGCATGAAATTGCACGCAGATGAATGGTTGTTCGGTGCGGGTTAATCGGTTAATCGTCCGCCGCACAATTACGAGGAGCCAGCCCGTGGACAATAATCCCTCCAACCCCGCTTCCCCCCCGCCCGGAGCACCCGGTGGCATGGGCGGCCCGGGAGTGCCCGGAGCCCCTGGTGCGCCCGGAGCCCCTGGCGCGCCTGCCGGAGCCGGCCCGCAGGGCGGAACAGCCCAGTTGTCGGGCAATGTCCTGTTCTACAAGAGACCCGAACCCCTTTCGCCGGAAGCCCATGGCGCGCTTGGCGTCAGGCAGATCCAGCAACCCTTCGCATTCCTGCGCGAAGCCCATGCCGTTCCGGTGACTGTCACGGAATTCGGAATGGCGGCCGCCGCCTATCCGGTGATCTTTGTCGGCGAGGATCGTGTGCCGGTTGCGGTCATGGGGATCCGGCATGGTCAGAACCTGTATGTCACGCCCGAAGGCCAGACCGAGCCGGACTATTATGTCCCGGCTTTCGTGCGCCGCTATCCCTTCGTCTTCGCCGCTGACGACAATTCCGATCGCCTGCTTCTCTGCGTCGACCGGGAAGCCCCGATGATTTCCAACCAGCCGGAAGTGCCATTCTTCGAAGGCGGCCAGCCGACAAAGTTCACCAATGACGCGGTCGAGTTCTGCAAGGAGTTCGAACGCCAGCGTCGGGCCACCCAGGAGTTTACACAGCTGCTCAGGCGTTTTGACCTGTTCGAACAGAAATCGGTCGCCTTCCAGCCACGTGACCCGCAGGGCAATCCTCTGGGCGAACAGCAGAAGATCGCCGACTATTGGGCAATTTCCGAAGAGCGGATCAATGCGTTGCCTGACGCCCAGTATCTCGAACTGAAGAACAATGGCGCCATTGGTGCGGTCTATGCCCACCTGATCTCGCTTCTCAACTGGTCGCGTGTGATCCAGCGCGCAATCCGTGCCCAGCAGCAGGGCGGCGTCGCCTGAGGCGGCCGGTTCAG
>CAYXQV010000183.1:3438-5393 GCA_964467505.1 uncultured Hyphomonadaceae bacterium
CTGGTATCGGAACGCGCCGCTGCGGTGCCAGGCGAGACCGTTTATCTCGCCTTGCACAAGCAACTTGACGAAGGCTGGCATGTCTATTGGCGCAATGCCGGCGATGCCGGTCTGCCCCCACAGATACTCTGGGACGCATCCCCGCTCGGCAGCGTCACACAGGATGACGCCTTCACCTGGCCTCTGCCGCACGAACTTGTGGTCGTCGAAGGCGAGATCATGGATTATGGCTATGACAACGAGGTCACACTGCCCTTCGCATTTGAGGTCCCGCAGGATGCGAGCGGCAAGATCGAGTTTTCCGGCACGGCAGATTATCTCATCTGCAAGGATGTCTGCATTCCCGAGACAGCGCCGGTCTCGTTCAGTCTGAGCATCGAGGATGAGCAGGTGCCCGACCGGCGCGGCGCCCGGCTTATCGCTGATGCCGTGGAGGCCGCCCCGCGCGCGTTCGAGGGGCAGGCGCGCTATCGTGTGGACGGCGAAACACTCATGCTCAGCCTCGCGCCCGACACCACGGACCTTTTTTCAGGCGCCGAGCTGCGCTTCTTTCCCTACAGCGATCCGATCGTGCATTCCGCCCCGCAGACGCTGGAGACCGGACCACAAGGTGCCACGCTGCGAATGGTGGCTGACAGCTATTCACAGTCCACCGGCGCGCTGGAAGGTGTTATCGCGCTCACACGGAGCGACGGCTCGCGCGTCGGCTACCGTGTCAGCGCAAGCGCCGGTGAGTTGCTTGCCGGCACGTTCGGTGTCGCTGCCGCAGCGCAGGCTGGCGGCGCGGGCGCAGGATTGCTGGCGCCCGGCGCACTCCTGGCGATTGCCGGCCTTGCGCTGATTGGCGGGCTTGTTCTCAACCTGATGCCCTGCGTCCTGCCAGTGCTTTCGATCAAGGCGGTCGGCATGGTCGAGGCCGCCGCACAGGGCGACAAGGCCCATCTTCGCGCTCACGGCCTGTGGTACACGGCGGGTGTGCTTATCACCTTCCTGCTGATCGCCGTGATCTTCATCGCGCTGCGTGCCGCCGGCGATTTCGTCAGCCTCGGCTTCCAGCTGCAATACCCGCCGATTGTCGCCGCGCTGGCGCTGCTGGTCTTCCTTATCGGCCTGTGGCTCATCGGTTTCTTCGAGCTCGGGACGTCGGTGCAGGGGGCCGGGTCCGGTCTGGCGCAGAAGCAGGGCAATATGGGCGCATTCTTTACCGGCGTGCTGGCTGCCGTTGTGGGCGCGCCCTGCGTGGGCCCTTTTCTCGGCGTCGCGCTCGGGGCGGTTGTCACGCAGCCGGCACCGGTGGTGTTGATCGTCTTCGCCCTGATGGGTTTCGGCCTGGCGCTTCCCTTCCTGGCGCTGAGTTATGCGCCCGGCCTGCAGCGCGTCCTGCCGAAACCCGGCGCGTGGATGGAGCGGCTCAAGCAGTTCTTTGCGTTTCCGATGTTCCTGACGGCCGTCTGGCTGCTCGATGTGCTGTCCCAGCAGGCAGGTTCGGGCGCTGTCAGCTGGACCGTGGCGGGCGCCGTGGCGCTGACCTTCGGCATCTGGCTCATGCGTTCAGCAGGCGACCGCACGCGGCTGGCCGCGCGTGTCGCAGGCGCGCTTGCAATCGCGTTTGGCGCCTATCTGGCGATCAATGCAGCAATGCGCCCGGCCGGTGAGGGCGCGACCCAGACAGCCTATGCCAAGAGCGATTTCAAGACCGTCGAATGGTCGCCTGAAACGGTCGAGGCGACGCTGGCAGAGGGCAAGGGGGTGTTTGTCGATTTCACGGCCGCCTGGTGTGTCATCTGCCAGGCCAACAAGCGCACCACGCTGTCGCGCCCGGAAATACGCGCCGCCATGGAGGATGCCGGCATTGTCTTCATGGTGGCAGATTTCACCAATCGCGATGAAGTGATTGCCGGCGAGATTCGCAGGCATGGACGCGCCGGCGTTCCGATGTACCTTCTTTATGGCCC